>NZ_JBPBBA010000006.1:0-134871 GCF_050896395.1 Nioella aestuarii
CGGGGGCGCTCGCCCGTGCCGTGCTGCCGCGAATGAGGGGCGCGGGCCGGGGCACAGAGGGTGCGGCTGCGCCAGGTGGTGCGGGCGGTTGTCTCCGGCGGAAGCAGTTGAGCCAAGACGAAGACCACTGCGTCAGGCGGTCACGGAGACGTGGGAAGATACCGGTTACACTTGGCGGTCGGACGCTGCTGGACTAGGTTGCCTGTCATGATCGTAGAACTCGGACATTTCGCCCTCATCCTCGCCTTTGCCGTGTCCATCTTCCAGATGGTCGTGCCGCTTGTCGGTGCGCACAAAGGCTGGCCTGAATGGATGGCCGCCGCTGCCCCCGCCGCGAGCGCGCAATTCCTTCTGACGGCTGTCAGCTTCGGCGCGCTGACCATTGCTTTCGTGACCTCCGATTTCTCGGTGGCACTGGTAACCGCGAACTCGCACACGCTGAAACCGCTTCTCTACAAGATCACCGGGGTATGGGGGAACCATGAGGGTTCCCTGCTGCTGTGGGTTGTTATCCTGAGCCTTTTCGGGGCCATGGCGGCCTGGTTTGGCGGCAATCTGCCGCCAAGCCTGCGTGCTCGTGTTCTTGGGGTGCAAAGCAGCATCGGCGTGGCTTTCTTTGCCTTCATCCTTTTCACCTCGAACCCGTTTCTGCGGCTGGAATCGCCGCCAATGAACGGGGGAGACCTGAATCCGCTGTTGCAGGATCCCGGCTTGGCCTTCCATCCGCCGTTCCTGTACCTCGGCTATGTGGGCCTTTCCATGGCCTTTTCCTTTGCCGTGGCGGCGCTGCTGGAAGGCCGCGTGGATGCCGCCTGGGGCCGGTGGGTGCGGCCCTGGACTTTGGCGGCCTGGCTCTTTCTGACGATCGGCATCGGGCTTGGGTCCTGGTGGGCCTATTACGAGCTTGGCTGGGGTGGGTTCTGGTTCTGGGACCCGGTGGAAAACGCGAGCTTCATGCCCTGGCTAATTTCGGCGGCCCTGCTGCATTCGGCCATCGTGGTTGAAAAGCGCGAGGCGCTGAAAAGCTGGACGATCCTGCTGGCGATCCTGGCGTTCGGCTTTTCGCTCATCGGTACCTTTATTGTGCGTTCCGGCGTTCTTACCTCGGTCCATGCCTTTGCAAATGACCCCGAGCGCGGTGTGTTCATCCTGCTGATCCTGGCGTTCTTCATGGGGGGGGCATTCCTTCTCTTCGCCCTGCGGGCAGGGGCGATGGAAGCCAAGGGCGTGTTCGGGCTGGTCAGTCGCGAAAGCGCCCTGGTGCTGAACAACCTGCTCCTGGCGGTGTCCTGTTTTGTGGTGTTCATCGGGACGATCTGGCCGCTGTTGGCCGAAATGTTCTTTGACCGCACCTTGTCCGTGGGACCGCCTTTCTTCAATGCTGCCTTCTCTCCCTTTGTTTTCGTGCTGGCCGTGGTGCTGCCTATCGGGGCGGTGATGCCTTGGAAGCGCGCGTCGATCGGACGGGCGGCGAAGCAGATGATGCCAGCGGCGGTGCTTGCCGTGGCGGGCGGTCTTTTGGCCTATGCGATCTTCACTGGGCATTCTGCCATTGGTCCGGTCTTTATCGGTCTGGCGGTCTGGCTGGTCGTAGGCTCTGTGACGGATTTGTTTAGCCGCACCGGGCGGGGTTCATTTTCTGGGCGTCTGGCGCGTCTGACACGCCTGCCGCGGGCGGATTGGGGCAAGGCGGTTGCACATGCGGGCTTTGGCCTGACGCTTTTTGGTGTTGCCGCGCTGACCACTTACGAATCCGAGGATATCCGTATTGCCCGATTGGGAGAGACATATGCGGTTGGGCCCTATGAGATCACCCTGACAGGCGTTCGTGAACATGAAGGGCCAAACTATGTGGCGCTTATGGGCACGGTAGAGGTGGCGCGGAATGACGCTGTGATTGCAACCTTGCATCCAGAGCGGCGGTTCTATCCGGTTGCCGGAATGCCGACGACAGAAGCCGCCATCGACGGGGGCTTTACCCGGGACGTCTATGTGGTTCTGGGGGAGCCGCAACAGGGCGGCTTTGCCCTGCGCACCTATATCAAGCCCTGGGCGAACTGGATCTGGGGCGGGTCGATCATCATGGCGCTCGGCGGACTCTTGTCGCTTACGGACCGGCGTTATCGTGTTGCGGCAGGCGCGCGGCGTCAGGCTGAACCGAAAGGGGTGCCCGCCGAATGAAGCGGTTTCTACTGATTCTGTGCATGCTGGCGTCGCCCCTATGGGCCGTGGAACCTGACGAGATGCTGTCTGACCCGGCCCTGGAGGCGCGGGCGCGGGAAATTTCTTCGGGTCTGCGTTGTCTGGTTTGCCGCAATGAATCGATCGACGAAAGCCACGCGGATCTGGCGCGCGATTTGCGCTTGTTGGTGCGTGAACGGCTGGTCGAGGGCGATAGCAACACAGAGGTCGTTGACTATGTCGTGGAACGCTACGGCGAATACGTACTGCTCCGGCCAACGGCGACCGGGGCGAACCTGCTGCTATGGCTTGCAGGCCCCGCAATGGCGTTGATCGGGATGGGTATGGCATTGGCCTATCTGCGTCGCCAGTCGCGGCGCAAGGCAGAGGGTGAAGCCACGTCTGCAGCACTGAGTGACGCGGAACAGGCGCGGTTGAATGAGATCATGAAAGACTGACGCTGCGTTGCCCTTCCGGTCGGGCGCCTGCCGCCCTACCTGAGAAGGCGGACGCAGACGATCGAGGGAATCTACTGCCATGGACTATTTGACCATCTCCAGCGATCTGCATGACGGGATCGCCGTTATCACCCTGCGCCGCCCGGATGTGATGAATTCCCTCAATACCCAAATGCGCGCGGAACTGTGCCACGCAGTGCAGGAGGCAGGGCACGTCGCTCGGGTTGCCGTGATCACCGGCGAGGGGCGGGCGTTTTCCGCAGGGCAAGATCTGGGAGATACCGGCAATCTCAATGACCTGAACCTCGAAAAACTGTTGCGGGACGAATACTCGCCGATTTTGCGCGCAATTGCCGAGGCACCTATTCCGGTAATTGCGGCGGTGAATGGTGTGGCCGCCGGGGCCGGTGCCAATATTGCCTTGGCCTGCGACGTCGTGATCGCGGCGGAAAGTGCGTCTTTCATGCAGGCTTTCTCCAAGATCGGACTGATCCCGGATGCTGGCGGCACTTACGCGCTGCCTCGCAAGGTCGGGTTTGCCAAGGCCATGGGGCTGGCGCTGTTTGCAGAGAAGGTGAGCGCGCGCGAGGCCGATGAGATGGGGCTGATCTGGGAAGCGGTGGATGACGCGAGTTTTGAGGCGCATTGGCGGGCACGGGCGCAACATCTGGCAAGCGGCCCGACGCAGGCGTTTTCACGGATCAAGCAGGCGCTGCGGGCAAGTCTTGGGAATGACCTTGAAGATCAGCTGATGCTGGAGGCCAGGCTACAAGGCCAGGCAGGCAAGACGCGCGATTTCAAAGAAGGTGTGCTGGCGTTTCTGGAAAAGCGACCGGCGCGATTCGAGGGGCGCTAGAACAGGGCGCGGGGAAGGCTTTTGAAAAAGCCTTATAAGGATCTTGCAAGATCCTTCCACCGCAGAACCCAAAGCGTTGGTTCTGCTAGAGCCCGCGCTTCAGGCGAGCCGCACGACCGCCACGGCGCTTCTGGATGAGGCTCTGGCGCGCGGGAAGCTCGGCCATGATGCGGCTGCGATCTTCGGGCGACATGCGGCTCCAGGCCCCGATCTCATCGATGGACCGCAGACAGCCAGTGCAGAGCCGCGCCTCGGGATGCACGACGCAGATCTTCACGCACGGGCTTTGAATCTCGTCGCGTTTCCAGACCTGATCTGTCATTCGCCGGCACCTTTCAGATGTGCCAGCCTGTCCAGCACCCCTTGCAGGATAAACCCGGCCGCCACATGGTCGATCACCTCTGCGCGACGTTTTCGGGACGTATCCGCCTCTAACAGCGCTCTTTCGGCGGCAACGGTGGACAGGCGCTCGTCCCAGAAGGTGATTGGCATGTCCACCAATCGATCCAGATTGCGGGCAAAGGCGCGGGTTGCCTGGGCGCGCGGCCCCTCGGTGCCATCCATGTTCATCGGCAAGCCAAGCACCAGCCCGCCGACCGACCTATGCGTCAGGATCTTCTGCAACGCAGCCGCGTCCTGAGTGAACTTCACCCGGCGAATGGTTTCCAGCGGCGTCGACACGCTCAGGAAAGGATCGGATACGGCCACGCCGATGGTCTTGGTCCCAAGATCCAGCCCGGCAAGGGCGCGCATGGCGGGAAGGGCGGCGGCAAATTCCGCGATATCCTCAAAGATCACTCTGACGGCTCCCGCAGGGGCGCATCGGCGGGCAAGGGAATGTCGCCACCCGCGTCAAGCGGCGCGCCCGCTTCGCGGATAATCTCCAGCGCCGCATCCGATTGGGCAAAAGCGGACAGAGCCTCCTGATAAATGGGGCGCGCCCGCTCTGGCTGCCCCAGAACGATATAGGCCGAGATCAGCCGCGCCCATTCTTCGGGCGTGCCGCCCTCGTTGGCCAAACGCTCCGACAGACCCGCAACCATGCTTTCGATCATCGACTGACGGTCTTCTGCCGACATCTCGCTGGCGGCTTCGATATCTTCAGCCGTCGGGCCGGGCTGGTTCGGCAGAGGCGGCTGCGGCAGTAGCTCGACCGAAATGTCATCCCCTGCCATTGCGGCGACAAGCTCGATCTGTTCGCGAATGGCCGGCAGCCAGGGCGCGTCTGGATCGCTATCGGCAAGCAGGTTGCGCCAGATCGGATAGCCCAGGTCAGGCCGGCCCTGCTGCGCATACATCAGACCGACATAGTAGCGCGCTGCGCCGTTCATGCGGTCTTCCTGCAAGACGCTGTTCAGCAGTGCCTCTGCCTCGGGCGAAACATAGCCACCAGCGGCAAGGAACATCATCTCCGCCAGATCCAGCCGGTGCTGCGCGGTCGCCTCATCGCCCAATACTTCGATCAGATGCGCCTGTGCGGTCCGGGCGGCAACATAGTTTCCGACACGCGCTTCCTCGAAGGCCAACAGGCGCAGCCCTTCGGGCTCATCAGGGTGTGTTTCCATCGCTGCCCGCAAATCCGCCACAAGTTCCGCGCGGCGCGGATCGGGGTCTTCGCGGGTCACTTGCGGAACGCCAGCCTCTGCCTCCAACTGCGAGGGACGGGCGGCACGCGCCTCTTCCACAAGGGAAATCCGTGTCTCAATCGGCAGGTCAGGATAGTTGGGTGCGCCGATCAGACGGTAAAGCCCGAAGGCCCCTGCGATCACTACGACGACACCCACGACAATGGCGATGCGCTGCGGGCGACCGGCATGGGTGCCAGCCGTCTCCGCTTGCAACGCCCGATCTGCCTCCAGCACCCTGCGGGCCACTTCGGTGCGCGTGCGCTCTGCCTCGTCCTCGGTCAGAACCCCGCGGGCCAGATCCTTGTCAATTTCGCGCAGCTGGTCGCGATAGACTTGCAGGTCATAGGCCGCCGCCGGATCGGTATCGTCGCGCGACCGCCAGGCCGCGATCACAAGCGCGCCGCCTATCAAAAGCGACAACAGCCCTGTGAGCATCCAAAAACCCATGATCCCTCCGCGCGATAGCTTCCCGACACATCTATACATAGCGAGCGTTCACCAAAAGACCCAAACGGTTCCGAAAAGCGGCACAGCCCTGCGCGCCTTGTCGCATTTTCCATGCGAAATGCCGCCGGGGGGTGGACCAGATCGGGCGCAATCCAGCATGTAGTCTGGGCACGCAGCCGTCGGGGATTACCATGCGCCGTTATTCCGCCTTTGCCATCGCCCGCGAAGCCGCCCGCTACCATCAGGGATGGGAACGGGCCTGGGCCTCGCCCGAACCGAAAAAGTCTTACGATGCGATCATCGTGGGGGCAGGGGGGCATGGGCTCGCCACTGCATTTTATCTTGGCAAGAATTTCGGCATCACCAATGTGGCGGTGATCGAAAAGGGCTGGCTTGGCGGCGGCAATACGGGCCGCAACACCACCATCATCCGCTCGAACTATCTGCAGGACGCCTCGGCCGCGATCTATGAAAAGGCGCGTGGTCTCTATGAGACGATGAGCCAGGACCTGAACTACAACGTCATGTTCAGCCCGCGCGGCGTCATCATGCTGGCCCAGACCCATCACGAGGTGCGCGGCTACCAACGCACGGCCCATGCGAATGCGCTGCAGGGTGTGAAGACCGAGTTCATCTCGCCGCAGCGCGTCAAGGAAATCGTGCCGATCATCAATCTCGACGGCCCCCGCTACCCGGTTCTGGGAGGTCTCTGGCAGGCGCGCGGCGGCACCGCCCGGCATGATGCCGTGGCCTGGGGCTATGCGCGGGCCTGTTCCGACATGGGCATGGACATCATCCAGAAGACCGAAGTCACCGGCATCCGAAAGGAAAACGGCGCCGTTGTCGGCGTGGAAACCTCTCGCGGCTTCATTGGCACCAAGAAACTGGGCATCGTGGTTGCAGGCCATTCCGGCGTGCTGGCGGATATGGCGGGCTTCCGTCTGCCGGTTGAATCCGTGGCGCTACAGGCACTTGTCTCGGAACCCATCAAGCCCTGCATGGATTGCGTGGTGATGGCCAACACCGTGCATGGCTACATGAGCCAGTCCGACAAGGGTGAGATGGTCATCGGCGGCGGCGCGGACGGCTACAACAACTACACGCAGCGCGGGTCGTTCCACCATATCGAGGAAACCGTGCGCGCGCTGATCGAGACCTTCCCGATGATCAGCCGGTTGAAGCAGCTGCGCCAGTGGGGCGGGATCGTGGACATGACCGGCGACCGCTCGCCCATCCTGTCCAAGACCCCGGTGGAAGGCGTCTTCATCAACTGCGGATGGGGCACCGGCGGCTTCAAGGCGATCCCCGGCTCTGGCTGGGGTTTTGCCGAACTGATGGCGCGCGGCTACTCGCCGCTGACCGCAGAATTCGGCCTCAACCGCTTCAAGGAAGGCCGCTTCATCGACGAAAGCGTCGCGGCCGGGGTGGCGCACTGATGCTAGCCGGGTCCACCATTAGCATAGCCTTGCCCAGTACTTCGGGCAATTGCGGCGGGATCATTGCCCGAGCTTGGACTGTGCGGACTATGAATGCGAGGTGCCTGCGCCGCTCGTTTCTTGGCGCGCCTTACGAAAAAGAACGCGATAAACACCGTTGCTATCAACAAAATAGTCGCAAATGTGTTGGCCGTCATTGGCTTGAATCTCCCCGGCTTTTCGCAACTGCACGCCGTCTGATCCAGATGTCGTACAACCGGCGCAAAACCCAGACATCAACCGCAATGGCGGCCAGAATGAACAGAATGATCGCTAAAGGTCCCATACTCAAGAACATGGGCGTTGCGATGTCGCCTATCAAGAAGGAACTGGCACAATGCTGATCCTGGAATGCCCCTGCTGCGGCGTGATGGCCGATGAAACCGAGCTCGCTCCCGGTGGCGAGGCGCATCTGAAGCGCTACGGCCCCGGTTCCTCGGACGGAGACTTCGAAAGCTACCTCTTCCACCGCGCGAACCCCAAGGGCGTGCATTTTGAACGCTGGCGGCACGCGAATGGCTGCGGAAAGTGGTTCCTCGCGGCCCGCTGCACCAACACGCTGGAGGTCTTTGCCACCTATTCGGCCCAGACCCCGGAACCGCCCCAACACGTCATCGACGCCATCCGCGCCAAGCGCCCCGACTGGAGCATTGAGGCATGAGCACCCGTCTGTCTTCCGGCGGTCGCCTGATCGACCGCAGCGCCGCCCGCGACTTCACCTTCAACGGCAAGCGCTTCACCGGTTATGCCGGCGACACGCTGGCCTCGGCGCTTCTGGCCAACGGCCAGACGCTCATGGGCCGGTCCTTCAAATATCACCGCCCGCGCGGGGTCGTCGCCTCGGGCGCAGAGGAACCCAATGCGCTGATGGGCATCGGCAAGGGATCGCGGTTCGAGCCGAACCAGCGGGCTACCACGACCGAGCTTTTCGACGGGCTGGAGGCGGAAAGCCAGAACCACTGGCCGAGCCTGGAATTTGACGTGGGCGCCGTGAATAACAGCCTCTCGAAGTTCTTCCCGGCGGGGTTCTACTACAAGACTTTCATGTTCCCGCGTCCGGCGTGGAAGCACCTGTTTGAACCTATTGTTCGCCACTCCGCCGGTCTGGGTAAAGCGCCCAAGGATCGCGATGCGGATCGGTACGAGCATTTCTATGCCTTCGTCGATGTGATGATTGTGGGCGGCGGCATTGCCGGGCTGCAAGCGGCACTGACCGCAGGCGCATCGGGCGCGCGGGTGCTGTTGGTGGAACAGACAGCCCATTGGGGTGGCCGCGCACCGGTTGATGGGGTCGAGATCGACGGCCTGCTCGCCGATGAGTGGATCAAGAACGCCCTGCAAGCCCTTGAAGGAATGGAAAATGTTCGGGTGCGCAGCCGCACCATGGCCTCGGGCGTCTATGACCACGGCTATGTGCTGGCCTATGAACGTCTGACCGACCACGCGCCGGAAATGGACGGTCCGCGCCACCGTCTGTGGCGTATCCGCGCCAAGCAGGTGATCACCGCAACCGGCGCGCTGGAACGGCCCTTGTCCTTCGCGGGCAACGACATTCCCGGCGTTATGCTCGCCTCTGCCGTGCGCGATTATGTGGTGAACTGGGGTGTCAGCCCGGGCGACCGCACCGTGGTCGTGACCAATAATGACGACGCCTATCGCACGGCGCTGGCGCTACATCAGGCCGGTCTGGCCGTGCCTGCCATCGTCGATGCCCGCGCCACCGTCACGGGTGATCTGCCTCAGGCAGCGCGCGACGCAGGGATCCGGGTGCTGACTGGGACCGGCATCGCCTCGGTCAAGGGCAAGAAAGCCGTGACTGGCGTGACGCTCTGCGCGCAGGCAGGCGAAGGCGCCGTGACCGAGGAGATCGCCTGTGAAGCGGTCGCCATGTCTGGCGGCTGGTCGCCGGTGGTGCACCTGTGGTCCCATTGCGGCGGCAAGCTGACCTGGGACGCGGCGCAGGCCTGTTTCCGCCCGGATCACGACCGCGCGCCGACAAGCCATGACGGCAAGCCTTTCGTGACCGCAGCCGGTGCCGCCGATGGCGTGTTCGGGTCTGCGGATGCAATGGCCTCTGGCAGCGCGGCAGCCGTGTCTGTGGCTGAACTCCTTGGCCTGTCCGCGACGGCATCCGCCCCCTCGGCCAACGATCCGCACGAAACTCCGCTGGAGCCCGTCTGGATCATGCCGCAAGGCGCGGGTCCTGCAAAGCGCATGAAGATGTGGCTGGATTATCAGAACGACGTGAAGGTTTCCGACGTGCGGCTGGCTGCGCAGGAAGGCTATGAAAGCGTTGAGCATACCAAGCGCTACACCACGCTCGGCATGGCGACGGATCAAGGGAAGCTTAGTAATATCAACGGTCTGGCGACCCTTGCTGCGGCCCTGAACGATGAAATCCCGAATGTAGGGACCACCACCTTCCGACCGCCCTATACGCCCATTTCCATGGGTGCGATTGCAGGCGAGGCGCGCGGAGAGGTGTTCCAACCCCTGCGCCGCACGCCGATGCACGCATGGCACGAGGAACAGGGCGCCTATATGGAGCCCGTGGGCCACTGGCGCCGTCCTTATTGCTACCCGCGTGCGGGCGAAACCCACGAGCAGGCGGTGCATCGCGAGGTTCTGGCGACCCGCAACAGCCTTGGCCTGCTCGACGCCTCGACCCTCGGCAAGATCATCGTCAAGGGCCCCGATGCGGGCCGCTTCATGGATATGCTCTACACCAACATGATGAGCACCCTGAAGCCCGGCAAATGCCGCTATGGCCTGATGTGCAACGAAAACGGATTCCTGATGGATGACGGTGTCGTGGCGCGGATCGACGAGGACACCTTCCTTGTCCACACCACCTCGGGCGGGGCGGAGCACACCCATGCCCATATGGAAGACTGGCTGCAATGCGAATGGTGGGACTGGAAGGTTCACACCGTCAACGTGACCGAGCAATATGCGCAGGTTGCCGTGGTCGGCCCCAATGCGCGGAAACTGCTGGAAAAACTGGGCACCGACATGGATCTTTCCGCCGAGGCGCTGCCCTTCATGGGTTTTGCGACGGGCAAGATCGGCGGCTTTTCGACCCGCGTCTTCCGCATCTCCTTCTCGGGTGAACTTTCGTTCGAAATCGCCGTTCCCGCCAGTCAGGGCCGCGCCTTCTGGGACAAGCTGCATGAAGCGGGTGCCGAGTGGGATGCGACGGCCTATGGAACCGAGGCGCTGCATATCATGCGGGCCGAAAAGGGCTTCATCATGATCGGCGACGAAACCGACGGCACCGTGATCCCGCAGGATCTGGGGCTCGGTTGGGCGATCTCGAAGAAGAAAGAGGATTACCTGGGCAAGCGCGCGCAGGAGCGCAGCCACATGACCGACCCGACCCGCTGGAAACTGGTGGGGTTGGAAACGCTCGATGGGTCGGTGATCCCTGATGGATCCTATGCCGTGGCGGCGGGCACCAATGCCAACGGGCAAGGCAATACCCAGGGTCGGATCACCTCGACCTATCATTCGCCCACCTTGGGGCGCGGCATCGCCATGGGACTGGTTCTGAACGGGCCGGACCGGATGGGGGAAGTGATCGAGTTCAACAAGGTGGACGGCACTTTGGTGCCCGCGAAAATCGTGAACCCGGTGTTCTTTGACCCGGAGGGGGAGAAGCAGAATGTCTGACGTCAGTGCATTGATGGGCGCGGTGGCCGAAGGCCGGACACGCGTGGAAGAGGCGGGCCTTGCCGGTATGATCACCCTGCGTGGCGATCTTTCCGACACCAAGCTGATCGCAGCCGTAACCGGTTTGGCAGGCGCGGACATGCCCGGCCAGCGGGAAATCAAAACGGACGGTGACAAGGCCGTGGCCTGGATGTCGCGTGATGAGCTGCTGATCATGGTGCCGCATGAGGAAGCAGAGGCCGCCGTGGCAACGCTGTCCGACGCTCTTGCCGGGGAACATGCAACGGTGGCCAATGTCTCGGACGCAAGGGCGCTCTTCCGGGTGGAAGGCGCAGCTGCGCGCGAGGTGCTGGCCAAGCTGGTGCCGGTTGATCTGCACCCCTCCAGCTTCGGTCCAGGGGAAATGCGCCGCACGCGCATGGCGCAGGTGCCTGCTGCAATCTGGCAAAGCGGTGACGACCAGTTTTCGGTCATCTGCTTCCGCTCGGTCGCGCAATATGTGTTCGACTTGCTGGCGCTGTCTGCCAAGGACGGCGCAGAAGTCGGATACTTCTGACCTTTGCCACCGGGGGGAAGCGGTTTCGAAACCGCTTTTCCCACGCGCATTCCAATGCGCGTCAAAAGGGGCCTTCAAAGGCCCTTTTCAAATGGCGCTTCGAAGCGCCATTCCGGCCGCAACACAAACACGCCCGGCCTGCGCGGAATGAGCGGCGAGACCCGCTTCTCGCATATCTGCACAGGAAAAACCCGACCAAAACGCTTGACCAACCGAGGTTCCGGCATCAGGTAGAGGGTATCTGAATTCCCACGCGAACAAGAGGGGCCTTCACAATGGCTTTTGAACTTCCCGACCTTCCCTATGCACATGACGCTCTGGCCGATCTGGGCATGTCTGCCGAGACGCTGGAATACCACCATGACCTGCACCACAAAGCCTATGTCGACAATGGCAACAAGCTGATCGCCGGGACCGAGTGGGACGGCAAGTCGATGGAAGAGATCATCACCGGCACTTACAACGCCTCTGCCGTCGCGCAGAACGGCATCTTCAACAACATCAGCCAGCTTTGGAACCACAACCAGTTCTGGGAAATGATGGGCCCCGGCGAAAGTGCCATGCCCGGCGAGCTGGAAGCAGCGATCAACGAGAGCTTCGGTTCGGTCGATGAGTTCAAATCGCAATTCGCCGCCGCAGGCGCGGGTCAGTTCGGCTCTGGCTGGTGCTGGCTGGTGAAAAACGCCGACGGCTCGCTGGCTGTCACCAAGACCGAAAACGGCGTGAACCCGCTGTGCTTCGGCCAGACTGCTCTGCTTGGCTGTGACGTGTGGGAACATTCCTACTACATCGACTTCCGCAACAAGCGCCCGGCCTATCTGGACAACTTCCTCAACAAGCTGGTGAACTGGGAAAACGTGGCAGCCCGTCTGGCTGGCTAAGCGTTCTCTTTGACACGCTGATGCGATTGAACCCGTCGGTGATCCTCACCGGCGGGTTTTTCTGTACGAGCCGGAATGCCGCTGCTGCTTGACCACCCCCGGTCCTCATGAAAGGGGTAGGGTGAGATCCACAGGGAATAACGGCCATGACCGAGATGCAAAAGGGCAGTCTTGCCCTCATCATGGCCTGCATCATCTGGGGCCTTGCGCCGATTTTCTACAAGGCACTGGCCCATGTCGCACCCTCAGAGGTGCTGGTTCATCGCACCATCTGGTCCTTTGTCACCTTCGGCGTGGTGCTTGCCCTTCAGGGGCGTCTCAGAGAGATTGCGCGCGCCACGAGGCATAGAGGGCAGCTTGGCATCGCCTGTTTTTCCTCGCTGACCATCTCGCTCAACTGGTTCATCTTCATCTTTGCCATCGGCGCGGGTAGGGCGCTTGAGGCGTCGATCGGTTACTACATCTATCCACTCGTGGCGGTGGTGATCGGCCTGGTGGTGCTGCGCGAATCCCTCGGTCGCGCGCAATGGGCGGCGGTCGGGCTGGCGGCACTTGCGGTGTTGGTGCTGACCGTGGGGCTGGGTGTTGCGCCCTGGATCAGCCTGGTCCTGGCGGTCAGCTTTGCCACCTACGGGCTGCTAAAGCGCTGGATCGACGCCGGACCGGTGGTGTCCGTCACTGTTGAAACGCTGCTGCTGACACCCTTTGCTCTGATTTTCCTGGTGATCTGGGGGCAGGGCGCGTTTTTCTGGGGTTGGTGGGAGGCGCTCTTGCTGGTCCTTAGTGGCCCCGTAACAGCGGTGCCGCTGATCCTGTTTTCCTATGCCGCCAAGCGGGTGCCGATGTCGACCATGGGGCTGATCCAGTATCTCAACCCGACGCTGCAATTTCTGGTGGCGTGGCTGGTGTTTGTGGAACCGGTATCGCGGTGGCACGCCATCGCTTTGCCAATGATCTGGCTGGCGTTGGCGCTTTACAGCTGGACGGTGCTCAGCTCTTCTGCGCGCGGTAAAGCCCGGACATAAGCGTTGGGACATCCGGTACGACCTCGTAGAAGTCGAGCAAGCTGGAATCGGCAAATCCTTGGCCCACGATATGGTCTAGAAGATCGCTCAACTTGTCCCAGTAACCATCAGAATTCAAAAGGAAGATTGGCTTTTTATGCAAGCCGAGCTGGCGCCATGTCAGCACTTCGAAAAATTCATCGAGCGATCCGGCTCCGCCCGGCAGCACAACGATGGCATCGGCATTCATCACCATGACCTTTTTACGCTCATGCATGGTCTCGGTCACGATGAACGTATCCAGATCGCGCTTGCCCACTTCCATCTTCAGCAAGTGTTCGGGGATCACACCAAAGGTTCCGCCACCCGCCGCCATGGCCGATCGTGCGACTATGCCCATCAGACCCACATCGCCCGCGCCATAGACCAGCCGCATCCCACCTTCGGCCAATGCGGTGCCTAACGCCTCGGCATCTGCCGCATAACGCGGAGACAAACCGGCACGAGAGCCACAGTAGACACAAACGGAATAAGACATTGGTGAACCTGACTTGATGGTGTTTTGACCCGTGATAGACCTGTTGCTAAGGTCATACAACTGCACCGGCATGTGGGGATGTGCCGGGGCCCGAGGGGAGAGCAGAGACATGGCAGCTTCGGCAGGGTCCGGACTGGGACTAGGCACGCTGGCGGCAGGGGTGGCAGTTGCTGCCGTCGTTGGCGTGGTCGGCTATCAAATCATCTTTGCACCCGGACCGGACCCGGACCCAGGAACGCCGCCGCAGGACATTGCTGCTGAGCCCGGTCCCGATCCCGTTGTCGAGCCTGATGCGACAAGCGACGCGCCCGTTACCGCGCCCGAGATCGCCGAAGAGTCTGAAGCGCCCTCCGCTTTGATCGCCCCCAGTTTTGATCTGGTCCGCGTTGATGCCGCGGGCGGGGCGCTGATTGCCGGTCAGGCAGAGGGCAACGCCGAACTGCGTCTGCGCCTCGACGGGCAGGAAATCCATATGGCCAGCAGCGATGCTGGCGGTGAATTCGTTGCGATGTTCGACATTCCACCTTCTGAACTGCCCCGCATTCTGAGCCTTGAGATGGTGATGGAGGATGGTTCGGTGCTGGTCTCCGAGCAGAGCGTCATCATCTCCCCGACGTTGCGCCCGGCGGCCTCGGACACCGGCGTAGAGGTTGCAGCAGCGGAAGCCACAGGGCCGGAGCTGCCTTCTGATAGTGGTGTCTCGGAGCTGGCCATGGCGTCCGAGCCTGACAGCCCGCCAGTCGGTGGCACTGCGCCAATTGCCCCGGTGACGCCTGACTTGCCGGAACAAGGCAGCGTGGCTGCCGCTGAAGACGCGTCGGTTGAACTGGCTGAGGAGACCGCAAACCTATCGGAAAGCGCCCCCGACGACGCGCCAACCACAGATGTACCTGACGCCGTTGAGTCTGCGTCTGATGAAGGCGGTGAAGACGCCCCGATTCTGGACATGGCATCCGTCGAGCCTGAGGATAGCGAAGGACTAACCCGCAGTATTCAAGACGGGTCAGCCAACCCCGAAACCGGGCTGAGCTCTGACGCGGACACGCAAAGAGATCAGGATGGCCCGGGCGAAGATGCGGATGGGGCTGAACCCGCAGAAGGGTCAGAACTGCCCGCTATCGTGGAAGCCGTTGATGGCGGGGACCAGCCCGATGATATCGCAACTGCACCCGCACAACTGACCGCGGAGGCTTTGCCGACGGAAAATGAAGGCGCGACTGAGAATGCAACAGCAGAGCCGGATAGTCCGGTTGTTGTGGCTGATGGCTCTCAAACCCCTGTCGCAGATGAAGACAGCCAGGACATAGCAACAGCCGCGCCGAGTGATGAACCGATCATCGTGGCTGACGGCGAGGACACTGCCATCGCGTCTGACGGGGCAACCGAGCTCGCCATTGTTGAGGGTGCAGATGATGCGCCTGCTGTTGCTGCCGAAGCTCTGACACAATCAGACGAAACGCCTGTCGCTTCGGATGATGTGACAGAACTGGCCATGGCGGATAGCGCCGAGGATACGCCCTCCGTTGCCACGGACACGCCGGTTTCCTCTGGTGAAACGCCGAATGAACCAGCCGGATCACAGCCCGATCCTGTTGCAGATGACCCGACGAGCGAAAACAGCGAGACCCCGGTGTTGGAGCCACAGACCCCGACCGTTCTGCTTGCGGACAGCCAGGGTATTCGGGTCATTCAATCTGGCGATGCGGCCCCGCAGGTCCAGTCGCAGGTGACATTGGATACAATCGCCTATGACACTGTTGGTGACGTGGTGCTGGCAGGGCGTGGCAGGGCGGAATCGGACGTGCGCTTTTACCTCAATAACCAGCCCATTCACCTTGCCCCGATCGATGTTCAGGGCGGCTGGCGCACAGCGCTGCCGCAGGTTGATCCCGGCACCTACACATTGCGGCTTGATGAGGTCAGCGCCGATGGCGCGGTGCAAAGCCGGATCGAAACTCCGTTCCTGCGCGAAGAACCTGAGACGGTTGCGGCGATCACCTCAAGCGCGGGCGCGGACGTGATCACCGTGCAATGGGGCAACACCCTTTGGGGCATCGCCCAGCAACATCTGGGTGAAGGGGTTGCCTATGTGCAGATCTACGAGGCCAACCGCGATCAGATCCGCAACCCGGACCTGATCTATCCCGGCCAGATCTTTACGCTTCCCGATCGGGACTGACATCCGCCCACTTCCGCAGGATCGCACATGCCGGTTGCGCCTTGGTGATCTGGTCATTCCGGCCGGGCGCGCCTAAGTTGCGCCCAAAGCCAAGCCATCCCTACAGAAAGCCCGCTTCATGCCGCCCACCACAATGACCGATCAGCCAACCGGCGCAGAGGCTCGCCGCAGTGGCTGGCGCACCATTCGCAAAGTGTCGCCTTACCTGTGGCCGGAAGCGCACCCGTGGGTGAAGCACCGCGTTCTGATCGCTTTAGCGATGTTGCTTTTGGGGCGTCTGATCGCCGTCTACACACCGTTTTTCTATGCAGAGGCGGTCGATGTGCTATCGGGGGATGCGACTCCTGCGGGTATGTTGATGCTGGGGGCGGTCGGTTTGACCGTTGCTTATGGCGTTGCGCGGGCCATGTCCGTGGGGTTCCAACAATTGCGCGACGTCGTTTTTGCCAAGGTCGCACAGCGGGCGTTGCGGCAACTGGCGCTGGAGACGTTCCAGCATATCCACGCGCTCAGCTTGCGCTATCATATCACCCGCAAGACCGGAGGCCTGTCTCGCATTATCGAGCGGGGGGTGAAAGGCGTCGAGTTCCTGCTGCGCTTCCTTCTGTTTTCGATCGGGCCGTTGGTGATCGAACTGCTGCTGATCGGCATCGTGTTGGCTGTGCTGTTCGACATCTGGTATTTCGTCGTCGTTCTGGTGACGCTGGCCATTTACATCTGGTTCACCTTCGCGGTCACCGAATGGCGGGTGAAGATCCGCAAGGAGATGAACGATCAGGATACCGACGCGAACCAGAAGGCGATCGACAGCCTGCTGAATTTCGAAACGGTCAAGTATTTCGGTGCCGAGCAGCGAGAGGCCGAGCGCTATGACAGCGCCATGGCCGGCTATCAGCGCGCAGCTTTGAAGACCGCCTATTCGCTTGGCGCCCTGAATTTCGGGCAATCTGTGATCATTACCATCGGGCTGGTGATTGTCATGGTCATGGCTGCCATCGGCGTGAACGACGGCACCCTGACCGTGGGCGATTTCGTGATGGTGAACGCCTATATGATCCAGATCACCATGCCGCTCAATTTCCTTGGCACCGTCTACCGCGAGATCCGCCAGGCGCTTGTGGACATGGGGGAGATGTTCGACCTGCTGGAACAGCCAGCAGACGTGGTGGATGCCCCCGATGCGGGCGAGCTGACATGCGAGCGGGGAGATCTGGTGTTCGAGGATGTGCAATTTGGCTATGAGGCCGCGCGGCCGATCCTCAAGGGGCTGTCCTTTGCCGTGCCGCCGGGGCACACGGTGGCCCTGGTTGGGCCGTCGGGGTCCGGGAAGTCAACCATCGGGCGGCTTCTGTTCCGTTTCTATGACGTGGGCAGTGGTGCGATCCGGATCGACGGGCAGGATCTGCGATCAGTGACCCAGCACAGCCTGCATGAGCACATTGGCGTGGTGCCGCAGGACACGGTGCTTTTCAACGACACGATCCGCTACAATATCGCTTATGGTCGGCCCGAGGCGAGCTTTGCCGAGATCGAGGCTGCGGCACGGGCCGCGAAGATCCATGATTTCATCCAGAGCCTGCCGGAGGGCTATGAAACCGCTGTTGGCGAGCGCGGCCTGAAGCTGTCTGGTGGCG
Source organism: Nioella aestuarii (assembly GCF_050896395.1). NCBI lineage: Bacteria > Pseudomonadati > Pseudomonadota > Alphaproteobacteria > Rhodobacterales > Paracoccaceae > Nioella > Nioella aestuarii. The sequence continues at coordinate 17,507 of NZ_JBPBBA010000006.1, forward strand.
AGAAGCAGCGGGTCGGGATCGCCCGGACGCTGCTGAAAGACCCGCCCATCCTGCTGCTCGATGAGGCGACATCAGCGCTTGATACGGAAACCGAGCGCGAGATCCAGGAAGAGCTTAAGATGATGGGGCAGGGGCGGACCGTGATCACCATCGCGCACCGCCTGTCCACGGTGGTGGATAGCGACCAGATCATCGTGCTGGAGAAGGGTGAGATTGCCGAGCGCGGGACGCATGACGAATTGCTGGCGATGAACGGGCGCTATGCGTCGATGTGGGCCAGGCAGGCGGCAGAGGGTGACGAGGATCGGGGCCCAAGCCTGCGGGTCGTTGGCGAGAGTGGCGCTGAGTCGACCTCCACAACAGGCGATACACCTGTCGATGGGAAGTGGCGCTGGACGCCTGAAAACTGAGGCTGCGGACCGAGGAGCGTTTCGCCGCGCAGCGCGCGGCGACCGGGGGGCGCTGCGCCTCAGGCCCCTGCGGGGCCCTCGTTGCAGCGCGTTGCCACGGATAATTGGTACGGGCGGGGTGACTCATTTTCTGGCTCACGGCTGGCAGGCGAAAGACGCCTCCGGCGGGAGTATTTGAGCAAAGAAGAAGGGGCAGGTGGAGTGATCCATCTGCCCCTTTTCCTGGTGTTTCCGTGAGTGGAAATCATTCGGCCGCGCGCAGGGGTGCGTCGGGGGGGGCGGCGTCTTGTTCTTGCGGTGCATCATCGGGCGTCGGCGTGTCTTCTGGGGCTTCGATGATGAAGACCGGCTGCGGCGGCTCCTCCCAGAGGATCTCGGGGTGGCGGGTGCGGCGGGCGGAGCGGGCCAGCGCCCAGTCTTTCGCCCGCTGGCTGACACCGCGTGCGCCAAGCCGACCGATGGCGCGGGCAATCCAGCTGAGGATCGTCCAGAACCAGACCCGCAGCGCCAGGAGAGACGGGGTCAACACAAGTGTCAGCACCGTTGCCACGCCGAGGCCGAAGACAACAGCCGTTGCCAGCTGTTTCCACCAGAGCGCCGTGGGGCTGTCGACGGAATAGCCCCCGGCCGCGAAGTCGAGGCTGATGCCGTACATCATCGGCATAAGGCCCGCCATCGTGGTGATGGTGGTCAGCAGCACGGGACGGATACGCGCCTCTGCCGTCCGCGTGATCGCCTCCAGCTGTGGCATGTAGCGGCTGTATTCCTGGTAGGTATCAATGAGAACAATGTTGTTGTTCACCACGATCCCCGCCAGGGCCACGATGCCCGTGCCGGTCATGATAATCGAGAAGGTCTGATCCATCACCAGCATCCCGATCAGCACGCCAACTGTGGACAGAACCACGGCCAAGAGCACCAGGACCGAGTTATAAACCGAGTTGAACTGCGCCAGCAGGATGATGAACATGAGGCCGAGCGCGCCCAGGAACGCCTGTCCTAGGAAGGCCTGGCTTTCCTGTTCCTCTTCCTGGTCACCGCCCCATTCCCAGCTGACCGAGGCGGGCAGCGGGTTTTCGGTTTCCAGCCATTCGGTGATTGCAGCGATGCGCTCATTGGCGTTGATCGGGGTCAGTGTCAGATCGCCCGCAGCGATAGCCTGCTGAAGATCTTCATCTGCCTCGACCGTTGCGGCGTCTTCAAACCGGGTGTCACCGGTTTCAGCATCGGTCAGCATCACCATTCCATCCAGCACATCGGCGCGGACGTTGAAGATGCGGCTCTGGTCGCGGCGGTCGATCTCGGCCAGTTGCGGGGCCGGCGTCCGGGTGACGAAATTGGCGAGCGGCACAAGCCCGTCGGCGGTGCGTACGCGCAGCGTATCGAGCGTTGAGAGAACGCGCGCCTCCTCGGGGAAGCGGACGCGGATCTCGATCTCTTCATCCGAGCTTGGCACCCGCATCGTGTCGAGCAGGATGCCACGCGTCACCAATTGCACCATGGCACCCACGGCGGCCACATTGGCGCCATAGCGGCCAGCGGCCTCAACATCCACCGTCAGTTCCCAATCGACACCGGGCAGGGGCAGGGTGTTTTCCACCAATGTCAGGGCTGGCGTCGCCTCGAACCGTTCATGGACGATGCGGGTGGCTTCCTGTAATTCTTCCCAGTTGTCACCGGCCAGGCGCAGGTTCAGCGGCTTGCCCGAGGCGGGGCCACGGGACTGGCTGAAGATCTCAGTTCGGATGCCGGGGATCTGGTCCAGGTCCTCCTGCATTCCCGCAAGGATCATGTCGCCATCATAGGCCGGGTCGATCACGGTTCGGGGCAGTTGGATAAGCCCGCCAAGCAGGGGCACTGGCGCATCCAGAACCGGGCGTTCATCCCAGGGCAGCAGGTCGAACTGAACCTGTCCGATGGTGTCGCGCGGCTGCTCGGCTCCGCCGGTATTATTGTTCAGACCGCCCTGACCGGAAAAAGCAAACACGTCGCGGACACCTTCGGTGGCCAGCACCCGCGCCTCGACCTGACGCACCAGCAGGTCCATCTCATCGACGGACAGGTTGCCGCGTGCGCGAACATAGACGATGCCGTTCTCAGGCTCGGATTCCACGAAGAATTCAACGCCATTATTATTGGCCTGGAAATAGATGAAAACGCTGACAACGAAGGCGATGACACCTGCGATTGTTACCAGCGGCATGATCGGGTTGCCAACGATGGCGTGGATGATCCAGCCGAACCAGCTGCGGCGATAGCCGGCGCGGATGCGCTTGGCCTTGCGAGGAATGGCGATCGAGCCGATCATAACCGACATCAGCGAGGCGGCTGCAATGAACATCGCCATGCCGGGCAGCATTTGGCGGAAGGCACTGGCCGTGGGATCGGCCGGGAACAGGCCATCGGGGCTGATGGTTTCCAGCGCGGCCAGGAACATCAGGTAGCCGGCACCGGCGGTCAGGACCAAGCGAACGGGCCACCACGGGATCAGCGCTTTGACGACGGCGGTGCCATTGTCGATCAGCCGCGAATAACGTGCCGCGACACCGCCCAGAACCGGCAGGTAAATCAGCGCAACAATCAGCGAGGCGGATAGAACGAAGATCAGCGTTACGGGCAGCATCCCCATGAACTCGCCCGGAACACCTGGCCAGAACAGCATTGGCAGGAAGGCACAAAGCGTCGTGGCGGTTGAGCTGACAATGGGCCAGAACATCCGCTTGGCGGCGTCCGTGTAGGCCTGCATGGGGCGTGCGCCCTCTGCCAGTCGCTTGTCAGCGTATTCGACGACCACAATGGCCCCGTCCACCAGCATCCCCACGGCAAGGATCAGACCGAACATGACGATGTTGGAGATTGTCACGCCCATGATGCCAAGGAAGATGAAGCACAGAAGGAACGATGTAGGGATCGCGAAACCGACCAGAAGGGCCGATCGCGTGCCAAGGGCAGCAAGCACCACGATCATCACCAGCGCGATGGCGGTCAGGACCGAGCCTTCCAGCTGGCTAACCATACCTTGAACCGTCACGGATTGGTCAAGCGTCGCGGTCACCGTCACCGATTGGCGCAACTCTTCAGGCCACTCGGCTTGCGCGGCGGCGATTTCGGAGCGGACCAACGCCGCGGTATCCATGATGTTGAAGCCAAGCCGCTTCACGACCTGCAAAGCAATGGCGTTTTCGCCGTTGAAACGGGCGGTGCCTTCACGGTCTTCATATGTCAGGCGGATCTCGGCCAGGTCGCCTAGCGTCACGACCCGGTCACCGTTCACCTTGATGGGCAGGTTGTAGATATCCTCGGTCGTGTCAAAGCTGGAGGGGATCGAGACCGAGATTGCGCCGCTTGCAGTGCTGACCTCACCCGCTGCAATCAGCTGGTTGTTGTTAACGACCGCGTCGATCAGTTCGCGCGCGGTGACGTTGTAAGCCTCCAGCGCCAGCGGATCGATGACGACCTCGACCATTTCATCGCGGCCACCGGCAAGACCCGCTTCAAGAACCGGCGGCAGGGCTTCCAGCCGATCCTGAAGCTCCTGCGCCAGTCGCAAAAGCGTGCGTTCAGGGGCTTCGCCGGACAGGGCGACGATGATGATCGGGAATTCCGAGAAGTTGATTTCGTTTAACGAATAGCTTTCCGCGCCTTCGGGAAATTGCGCCGCGGCGGAATCCATGGCTTCGCGCACTTCGGCGATGGTGGCGTCCTTGTCCCAGCCGAACTCGAACTCCAGGAAGATGCCAGCATAGCCTTCGGCAGCGGTGGCCGAAATCGTTTGCAGCCCGTCCAGATCCTGGAATTCCGCCTCCATCGGGCGGACCAAGAGGCGTTCACTGTCCTCGGCCGAGATGCCGGGGAAGGGGACGGAGACGAAAAGACCGGGGATATCGATATCGGGTTCGCCCTCTTTCGGCAGGCCGATATAGGCGGCGGTTCCGACGACAACGGACAAAACCACAAAAGCAACGACCATCCGCGCACGAGAGGCGGCCCAATCAACCATTCCGATCATTGCGACAGCTCCTGGTAATGGGGCTGAACCGGAACGCCATCGGTTACGAATTCCTGCCCGACAACGATCACGTCAGCGATATCGGGCAAGCCAGCGAGCACAACGCCATTCACTGTATCGCGCAGGAAGGTGACGGGGGCGAAGCGGGCGGTATTGGTCTCATCCACGATGCGCAGGCCAAGCAGGCCCTCGTCATTCAAGGTCAGGGCAGAGGACGGCAGCAGATGCGCCATCTGACCGGGTGAGGCAATCAGAATATCGGCGGTCTGGCCATCCCGAATGGACAGATCCGTATTATCGACGGCAATCTCTACCCGAAACGTCCGTGTCTGAGGATCGGCAGAGCGGCTGAGGAACGTGACCGTTCCCGCGACCTGCTGACCGGTGGCCAGTCGCGCGCTTGCGGTGGCGCCAACCTCGATCCGGTCAACTTCGGCTTCCGGCACGAAGCCAACCAGTTTGATCGGATCAAGCTGGATGACCGTCGCGCATAGTGATCCGGGCTGCATAAGCGACCCAAGCTCGGCCGTGTCGCTTTCCAAAAGCCCTTCGAACGGGGCAAAGATCTGAAGGTTCTCGATTTCCTGCTCGGCACGCAGAACGGCGGCTTCGGCAGCGCTGATACCGCTTTGCGCAGCCTGAATTGCGGCCTGTGCGGCCTGAATTCCCGCGGTTGCCGATTCAATCCCGGCCTCAGCCGCGCTGACCGTGGCGCTTGCAGATGCCGCGCGGGTTTCAGATGCGAACCCACTTTCGCTGAGCCGCGTTGCGGCGTTCGAGTCAATCTCGGCTGCGGTTAAGCTGGCCTGCGCTTCGGCCAGACGGGCGCGGGCGGCGGGCAATTGCGCCTGAGCTTCCGGCAGACGCGCCTGCGCCTCCAGGAGCCGTGCCTGGCTTTCGGCCAAGGCGGCGGCGCGGGTGCCGGGCTCGATCTCGCACAGCAGTTGACCCTCTTCTACGAAAGCCCCGGCGCGGATCGGCTCGGAAATGATGCGTCCAGAGGTTTCCGAGCGCACTTCGACCTGACGGGCCGCTTCGGTGCGACCGCGCAACAGAACCGCTGAATCAACCTCTTCCGCGACGGACCGGCGCACAACAACAGACACGGTGCCTTCTGGCAGGTCGGGCTCGGGCTCTTCCAGCGTGATCTCGACATCGTTTTCGGCGCTGTCCGCGTCCATCGTGTCCTCAGGCGCCGCGCGGAAACCGTTGGCAAATTCAACCAACCGCTCGCGTTCCATCACAACGGCGTAAATTACCGCGCAAACCAGGAGTGCTGTAATAATCGAAAAAATGCGCATTTGCTGCCTCTTACCACGGGCCCGTCTTGTCCGGCCCTACATCTGGATCATCGCATCGCGATTCAACCCATAATTACGCTAAACCGGTCCGTTTAGTTTACTTTTTGTCTGAGCTCTCGGCAAGACTGAACTAACCGGTTCAGTTTTTTGTGTTCCCAAGAAGAATTCCGACAGTTGCTGCGCCCCTGAAAGAGGTGAGACTTGTTCCCGGGGGGCAACTCGCGTTAAGAGGCAATAACAAGTGACACATGTGCCGAAAACGGCTGAAAAATTGGGGCGAAAATGGCCAATACCGACAGTTTTATCGAAGAGGTCAATGAAGAGCTTCGTCGCGACCGGCTGTACAAGCTGTTTCGCAAATGGGGCTGGATCCCGATCCTTCTGATCATCGCGATTGTCGCGGCGGCTGCGTGGCGGGAATATAGCCTCGCGCAGGAGCGCGCGGCGTCAGAGGCGTTTGGCGATGCCCTTATTGCGGCGCTCGACAATGATGATGCGGCAGCGCGCCAGGCGTCCCTCGCCGCGATTTCGCCCGCAAGCGAAGAAGCCAGCGTGCTGCTGGCCATGCTGTTGGCCGGTGAGCAAGCCAATGGCGAGTCCGCCTCCGAGGCCGCCGCCAGCCTGCGCGCGATTGCCGTTGATACGGCAGTGCCTGAACGCTACCGCGATCTTGCGCTTCTGAAAGCGCATATGCTGGATCCGCAAGACGCCGCCACCGCAATGGCTGAGCTTGATCAACTGGCCCGCCCTGGTCGCCCGTATCGCCCGCTGGCGATGGAACAGCAGGCGCTTGTACATGTTTCAAATGGCGATACAGAGGCCGCGATTGCCCTTTTGCGCCTGTTGGAAGAAGACAGCGAAGCGACGCCGGGCTTGCAACAACGCGCGTCTCAGTTGATTGTGGCATTGGAATCCGGCGCTGCCTTGCAGGATCCGGCCCCGGTGGAAGACACCGCGCCCGAAGGAACAGACGCAGCGCCCGAGGACGCCGCCGACCCTGACGCCCCAACCGACGGGACCGGGGACGCGCCGGCAACTGAGGGGGAAGTGCCCCCGGCAGCAGAGAACGCCCCTGAACAATAAGGGGCAATGCGGTCGGTGACGAAACGGTTTGAAGAGGCGGCAGTCAGATGAACAATATCAGCATGGGGTTCCTGGGGCTCGGGTTGCTTGCCACTCTTGCAGGTTGCGCCGAGCGCGAAGTCATTCTGGAAGGTGAGCGGTTCGGAACCCGCACACCTCTGAATCTGGCTTTTCCGGGGATTGAAGCCCCCGAGGTTGCAGAAGACAGCGCGCGTCCGATCTCGCTTGCCGATCCGGTTTCCCTGGACGCCTGGCCGATGCGGTCGCTGACGACACGCAATGTCGTACCGCATTTGGCGCTGTCCGCCGCCCCGACCGAGATTTGGGCCAGCGATATCGGACAAGGCAATTCGCGCCGGGCACGGATCACCGCCGATCCCGTTGCTGCTGATGGACGTATCTTCACTCTTGATTCCGATGCGCTATTGACCGCGACAGGCACCGATGGAGCCGCAATCTGGACCGCAGATCTGACCGCAGGTTTTGAACGCGGCGGCGGCATTTCTGGTGGGGGCCTGGCCGTTGTCGGTGGTGTGGTCTACGCAACAACAGGCTACGGAGAGCTTATTGCCCTGCAGGCTGCGAGTGGCGAAGTTCTGTGGCGTCAACGCCTCGGGGCCGGCATCACCGCACCGACCGTCACCGACAATTCCGTTTACGTTGTCAGCCGTGACAGCCAGGCCTGGTCGCTGAACCCGGAAAACGGCCGCATTCGATGGCAGTTGCCGGCAGGCCCCGCAACATCGGTTCTGTCAGGCGGCGCATCGCCGGCGCTGACGGATCGTCTGGTGATCTTCCCGTTCGGCTCGGGCGAACTGGTGGCAACCCTGCGCCTTTCTGGTGTGCGGGTCTGGGGCAGCACCGTTGCAGGCGCGCGCCGCGGCGTGGCCTATAACGATCTTAACGACATTACCGGCGACCCGGTGATCGTGGGCAATACACTCTTTGCGGGCAATCAATCTGGCCGCGTCGTGGCGATGGAGGCATCATCGGGCGATCGTCTTTGGACGGCGCAGGACGGTGCCTACTCTCCGGTGCTTCCGGCGGGTGATTCCATCTTCTTCGTCTCTGACCGGAACGAGCTCATCCGGCTCGACGCCGAAACCGGTGAACGTATCTGGGGCACCGAATTGCCGCTATACGTAAACGAGAGGGAACGCCGCCGTCAGGCTGTCTTTACCCATTTCGGCCCGATCCTTGCGGGGGGGCGTCTGGTTGTGGCTTCGGGCGATGGCAATATTCGCTTCTTCGACCCTGAAAGCGGAGCAGAGCTCTCGCAGGTTGCCATTCGTGGCGGCGCGGCGGCGCACCCCATCGTTGTGGGCGGGACACTCTATGTCGTGTCCGGTGACGGGCGGCTGCACGCCTTCCGCTAAGATCGCAATCACGAATATTTTCGGGTTTCCGGTTGCGATGGCTTTTCATTGCCGGTTCGCCGCGCTATGCCGCGCGATCTGGATAAAGTAAGGATAACGGGCCGATGAGCTTCGTTCTCGCCATTGTCGGACGCCCAAATGTGGGAAAGTCGACGCTGTTCAACCGCCTCGTGGGCAAGAAACTGGCGCTGGTCGATGACCAACCGGGCGTCACGCGTGATTTGCGCGAAGGGGCGGCGCGTCTTGGCGACCTACGCTTTACCGTCGTGGACACCGCTGGTCTGGAAGAGGCAACCGATGACAGCCTTCCAGGCCGGATGCGTCGTTTGACGGAACGCGCCGTCGGCATGGCCGATGCCTGTCTTTTCCTCGTTGATGCGCGGGTTGGCATCACACCAACGGACGAAGTCTTCGCCGATATCCTGCGCCGGTCCGGCACCCCTGTCATTCTGGCCGCAAACAAGGCCGAGGGCCGCGCCGCCGAAGCCGGGATTATCGAGGCGTTTGGCCTGGGTCTTGGTGATCCGCTGCCGCTGTCTGCTGAACATGGTGAGGGCATGGCAGAACTGGCCGTGGTGCTCAGCCCAATGATCGAAGAGGCCGAGGCCCGCGCCGAAGAGGCAATGACCGATATCGACGTTGAGGATGGTGAAGAGGGGGCAGAACGTACCAAGCCGCTTCAGATCGCCGTCATCGGCCGGCCCAATGCGGGCAAATCCACCCTGATCAACAAGATCCTTGGCGAAGACCGGCTTTTGACCGGCCCAGAGGCCGGGATTACCCGCGATTCCATCGCCGTGTCTATCGACTGGGACGGCACCCCGATGCGGATTTTTGATACGGCGGGGATGCGCAAAAAGGCCAAGGTTCAGGAAAAGCTCGAAAAACTCTCGGTCTCTGACGGTTTGCGCGCGGTGAAATTCGCCGAGATCGTGGTTGTGCTGCTTGATGCCGCCATCCCCTTTGAGCAGCAGGATCTGCGGATTGCCGATCTGGCGGAGCGCGAAGGACGGGCCGTTGTTGTGGCGGTCAACAAATGGGATCTGGAAGAGCACAAGCAGGAAAAGCTTCGTGACATGCGCGAGGCGTTCGAACGTCTTCTGCCGCAGTTGCGCGGCGCACCCTTGGTGACCGTTTCTGCCAAGACGGGCAGGGGGCTCGACCGGCTGCAACAGGCCATCGTGCGCGCCTATGACGTTTGGAACCGCCGGGTGCCGACGGCGACGCTGAACCGCTGGCTGGCGGGCATGGTCGAGGCGCATCCGCCCCCGGCGCCGTCCGGCCGCCGTATCAAGCTGCGCTACATGACCCAGGCCAAAACCCGGCCACCGGGCTTCGTTGTCATGTGCTCAATGCCCGAGAAACTGCCGGAAAGCTATTCTCGCTATCTTGTCAATGGTTTGCGCGAAGACTTCGACATGCCGGGAACGCCCATCCGTCTGCATATGCGCAGTCAGGCGGACGCCAATCCCTACAAGGATCGCAAAAAATCCATCCCCTCGCGGCTGACCAAGCACGTGCGCAAAGGGGCCACCAAAAAGGGCTGAGCCAAATGACGAAAACCCTGATCATCACCGGCGGTTCCCGCGGCATTGGGGCTGCGGTGGCCCGGCTTGCCGGGGGTCTGGGTTGCTCTGTCGTGGTCAACTATCTGGGCAACGAGGCTGCGGCGCTTGACACCTGCTCCTCTGTTGTCGCCGCAGGTGGTCAGGCGCTGGCTGTTCAGGGCGATATGGCCCAGGAACCTGATGTGCTGCGCCTCTTTGATACGGCAGAGGCGCGCTTTGGCAGAATCGACGGTCTGGTGGTCAATGCGGGCATCGTTGCGCGGTCACTGCCCCTTGCAGACATGAGCCTGGAGCGGATCGAAACCGTCATGCGCCTCAATGTCATCGGTGCGCTTCTGACCGCCCGGGAAGGGGCCCGGCGCATGGGGCGCGGTATGGGTGAAGACAGCGCCTCTATTGTGCTGGTCTCCTCTGCTGCGGCCCGGCTCGGATCACCCAATGAATATGTGGATTATGCCGCCTCGAAGGGGGCGATCGACACGCTGGCCATCGGCCTTGCCAAGGAACTCGCCCCGCAAAACATCCGCGTCAATGCGGTGCGACCCGGCTTGATCGAGACCGATATTCACGCCAGCGGCGGTGATCCCGACCGCGCCAACAGGCTCGGCGTGCAGGTGCCTGCTGGCCGGGCGGGTAAGGCGGAGGAAGTGGCCGAAGGCATTCTGTGGCTGCTCGAAGGGGCCAGCAGCTATGTGACCGGAACCCATCTCGATATTTCCGGCGGTCGCTAATTCCCCTTTTTTGCTTTGCTAGAATACCTTGGCGCGGTCAGCGCCCCAAGCAACACTCTATGAAAAACGAAAAGCGCGGCCCGGAAGGGGCCGCGCGGATCGACGCGCGGAACGCGCGGCGAAAGACCTTGAAATCAGGCGTTTGCGGCCCGGATCTTGTCTGCGGCCTCTTTCGAATAGCCGACACCCTTGCTGTCCAGCAACGTATCGAGCTCCCCCGAGAGGGTCATCTCGGTGATGATGTCGCATCCACCTACGAATTCACCCTTCACATAGAGCTGCGGGATCGTCGGCCAGTCGGAAAATTCCTTGATGCCCTGACGAATCTCTTCATCCGCCAGCACGTTCACATCGGCAAACTCGACGCCGATGAAATTCAGCACCCCTGCCACGCGGGACGAAAACCCGCATTGCGGCATGGTCTTTGTGCCCTTCATGAACAGAACCACGTCATTGGCTTCGATGGTGTCCTTGATCTGGGTCTCTGCGCTCATCTCAGTCATTCCTGTTCCTGTTGCCGGGCACGAAGCCCTTTGCGTATTGCTGTGGGTCCTTGGGGACAGTCCAAGCGCGGCTGCTGCCGGGAACCGGCGTTCCGTCCGCTTGATCAAATCCCGAATGGTACAAGACCGTGCCACCGCGTCCGGGGGCTGTTCCCCGTCTTTGTGTTGCACGGAGCGATTGTTTTTGTCGTTCAGACCAAATGATCTCCAGCAAGCCAACGAATGCAATGATGACGATTCCGGAATAGATCCAAAATGTCACGGTTTGCATCATCTCGTCGCTCATCAAGCGATCACTCCGGCGCTTTCGTCGTTAGGGCCAGAGCATGAACTTCGCCCTTGGCACCATCCATCTTGCCCTTCAGAGCTGCGTAGACCACGCGCTGCTGTTGGACCCGGTTCATGCCCTTGAAGCTTTCATCCACCACCTGTGCGGCAAAATGGACGCCGTCATCGCCTTCGACAATGATCTTCGCATTCGGGAGACTTTCCCGGATCAGGTCTTCAATCTCCTGGGCCGATATGGGCATGATGGGCAACTCCTGTCTGTCATCCAAGATGTAATTCGCACTGCGGGGTCCCGCAAGGGCGCGACGTGAAAGGATCTTCGAAGATCCTTGGTAAAAATCTTCGAAGATTTTTCCCCGCGCCCGTGATTATCCGAGTTTCTCCGCGAAGGTGCTGCGATAGATGGCGGCGAGTTCAGCCAAGGATGCCTCGGAGCTGCCCAAGCGCACGGCGTCGCCGCCAAATCGACCCACCGTGGCTATCGGCACCCCTGCCTGACCTGCTGCGACCATCAGGGCCTCTGCCTTGTCGAAGGAGCAGGCGATCAGATAGCGCGCCTGGTCTTCGCCGAAAAGTGTGGGCGTGTCGCCGGCATCAAGTGTCACGCCGACGCCCGAGGCTTCCGCCATCTCGAAGGCCGCCAGCGCCAGCCCGCCATCCGAGAGGTCCGAGCACATGTCGATCAGCGCCCGGTTGGCGCGGATGAAGTCGCCATTGCGCTTCTCTGCCTCCAGGTCCACATGCGGCGCGTCGCCGTCTTCGCGGCCGAACACCTCGTAAAGCAGGGCGGACTGGCCCAGATGGCCGGTGGTTTCGCCCACCAATACCGCAACATGTCCGTCCCGAGCCGTTCCACCAATGAGGTCGGCCACATTGTCCAGAAGCCCCACGGCACCAATGGTGGGAGTGGGCAGGATGCCCTGACCGTCGGTTTCGTTGTAGAGAGAGACATTGCCCGACACGATCGGCACGTTCAGGGCCGCAACCGCCGCCCCGATGCCTTTGATCGCGCCAACGAACTGGCCCATGATCTCGGGCTTTTCGGGGTTGCCGAAATTAAGGTTGTCGGTGGTGGCCAGCGGAAGCGCGCCTGTGGCGGTGATGTTCCGATAGGCCTCGGCCACCGCCTGCTTGCCGCCTTCGAACGGGTTCGCCTTGACGTAGCGCGGGGTCACATCCGACGTGAAGGCCAGCGCCTTGTCGGTGCCATGCACGCGGGTCACGCCGGCGCCAAGTCCCGGTGCACGGACCGTGTCGGCCATGACCATGTGGTCATATTGTTCGTAGACCCACTGCTTGGCCGCGTAGTTGGGCGAGCTGATCAGCGCCTTTAGCCCATCAATCGGGTCGACGCCAGTCACCGGTTCCATCTCTGCCGCCGCCGGGGTTTCCACCCAGGGGCGGTCATATTCCGGCGCGGTCGACGAAAGCTTAGACAGCGGCAGATCGGCCATGACTTCATTGCCGTGGATGATTAGGAAGCGGTCCTCGGGGATCGTCTCGCCCACGATGGCGAAATCGAGGTCCCATTTTTCGAACACCGCGCGAGCTTCGGCTTCCAGATCGGGGTTGAGGACCATCAGCATCCGTTCCTGGGACTCTGACAGCATCATTTCATAAGCGGTCATATGGGTTTCGCGCTGTGGCACGTGGTCGAGGTTCAGCTGAATGCCAAGCCCGCCCTTATCGCCCATCTCCACGGCGGAACATGTCAGACCAGCCGCGCCCATATCCTGGATCGAGATCACGGCGCCGGTCTTCATCAGCTCCATGCAGGCTTCCATCAGGCGTTTCTCGGTGAACGGGTCGCCTACCTGCACCGTGGGGCGCTTTTCCTCGATCGTGTCGTCAAACTCGGCCGACGCCATGGTGGCCCCGCCAACCCCGTCACGGCCGGTCTTGGCCCCAAGGTAAACCACGGGCATGCCCACACCGGAGGCGGCGGAGTAAAAGATCTTGTCAGCATCGGCCAGACCCGCCGCGAAGGCGTTCACAAGGCAGTTGCCGTTATAGGCGGGATGGAAGCGGACCTCACCGCCAACGGTCGGAACACCAAAGCAATTGCCATAGCCGCCGATGCCTTCCACGACTCCGTGAACCAGCTGTCGGGTCTTGGGATGGTCAATCGCGCCGAAGCTGAGCGCGTTCATTGCCGCAATCGGACGTGCGCCCATGGTGAAGACGTCGCGCAGGATGCCGCCCACACCGGTCGCCGCACCCTGATAAGGTTCAATATACGAAGGGTGGTTGTGGCTTTCCATTTTGAAGACAACGGCCTGCCCGTCGCCAATGTCGATGACCCCGGCGTTTTCACCAGGCCCGCAGATCACCTGAGGGCCGTCCGTTGGCAAGGTGCGCAACCATTTCTTGGACGACTTGTAGGAACAATGCTCGTTCCACATGGCCGAGAAGATACCCAGTTCGGTGAACGTAGGTTCACGACCGATGATCTCCAGAATGCGTTCATACTCATCGGGGCTCAGCCCGTGCGCGGCGATGATGTCGGGCGTGATGGCCGGTTCCTGCATGTCGTGATGTCCCTCGGGGCTCAGGTCGCTTGGCGCACTCTTTAGGGCAAGCTCAGAGCGGGGAAAAGGGGTGAGAGGTCACAGGGGGCGGCGGAAAGTGAAGGAAGTGGCGTGATCATAGCCTTCATGGGCACTTGCCCCGACCAAATGAAATCCCATGGCGCGGAACGCCCGGTGATTTTCGCGCAGCTCTACCCGTGTTTCCAGCCGCATCCCGGTGAAGCCGCGTCGCGCTGCTTCCTGCGTTGCAGCATTGATAAGCTGTCGGGACAACCCTTTGCCCCGGTGCGCGTCATCAACTGCCAGTTTGCCGATATAGTAGTCGGGTTCCTTTGAACTGCCAAAAAGGCAGGCAATCGGATCGGAATTGTTCAGAATGAGAAACAGGTCTTCTTCCCGGGCCTTCTGCTTCAGGCTGTCTTCGGTCATGCGCAGCAGCGAAGAGGGCGGATCAATACGCCCTTCCATGTACGCAAACGCCTTGTTGAGAAGGGCAAGAAGGCCTGCCCAGTCGTCAAAGTCAGAAGGGTTGATCAGAATTGGACCGCACATAGCGCCGAATTATCAGAGCGAATGGCCAAAAAAAAGGCCGAGACGAATCTCGGCCAAAGTCCAACAGGGAGGTAGTGAGCGCGCGATGTCTATCGCTCGTCACTGATGCTGAGATAATGAGCAGCATGTTAACGATCAAGGGAAATTTCGCCGCATCGCCGCAAAGCCGCTATGCGCGTTGCACATGGCTCACACTTTTTAGGGCCGTCGGAAGAGACTTCACCCCTCTTGTTCGCGCCGTTTGCGGCGATGAGCGATGATTTCTTCGGTCACGAAATCCCGGAAGGCTTCGATCCGCTTGGAGTGACGCAGCTCTTCAGGATAGGCAAGGAATACGGGCACTTCGTTGCTTTCGACCTCGGGCAGGACGCGCACCAATTGCGGAAAGTCTTCGGCGAGGTAGTCGGGCAACAAACCAATGCCCAGGTCATGGATGACGCCCTGAAGCACACCGAAATAGTTGTTCACAGTCAGGAAGCTGCCCACATCATATGACATGATTTCGCGCACCAGCAGGGCGCCTGCACTGACCTGAGCGGAATGCGCGTTCTGGCTGATCAACCGGTGGCTTCCCAGATCCTCCAACGAGGCGGGGGTGCCGTTGGCCTCCAGATATGTCTGGGAGGCATAGAGTTGCATACGCACGGTCATCAGTTTCTTGCGGATCAGATCGGCCTGGCTTGGTTCCTTCATGCGGATGGCAACATCGGCTTCGCGCATCGGCAGGTCCATCACCCGTTCTTCTAGGATCAGGTCGATCTTCAGTTCGGGGAACTTGTTGTAAAGCTGCGGCAAGCGCGGCGCGAGCCAGAGCGTCCCGAATCCCACAGTGGTTGTGACGCGCAATTCGCCAAACACCTCTTCTTCGCTGTCGCGAATGCGCGCTGATGCCGCTTCCAGTCGTTTGGACATCGAACGGGTGGCATCAAACAGCAGCTCTCCCTGTTCTGTCAGGATCAGCCCGCGCGCGTGACGATGAAACAGTGTTGTATCAAGGCTTTCCTCCAGCGACCGGATCTGGCGGCTGACGGCAGACTGGCTCAGATGCAGGGTGTCGCCCGCATGGGTCAGGCTACCGGCGTCGGCGACAGCGTGAAAAATACGCAGCTTGTCCCAATCCATTGGAGAGACTTTCTTTTCCTGATCAAGCGTCTTGTTACCTGTGGCAACCTAGCCGAATTGCCTTACAGTTCAATGAAGAACTCCGCGCGTCGGGCAAACTCCGCTTGAAAGGTCACAATTGCTGACCTATAATGGCGAAAATTGCGGCATTCCATCGGGAGAGGGCCATGGGACTGGCACAGGTTTCATTGAAAGACCGGTTTGATCTGGGAAAATCCCCGGTTCTACTGAACGGGACGCAGGCCTTGGTGCGCCTTATGCTGGCCCAGAAGTGGCGGGATCAACAAGCGGGCTTGAACACCGCAGGGTTTGTCACCGGCTATCGCGGCTCACCGCTTGGTGCGGTGGATTTGCAGATGAGCAAGGCTGAGAAGGTGCTGACAGCCTCGGACGTGCTGTTCCGCCCCGGTCTGAACGAAGATCTCGCGGCAACCTCCCTTTGGGGCGCGCAACAGGCTGAATTACGGGGCGAAGGCAAGTTCGAGGGAGTCTTCGGGCTTTGGTACGGCAAGGGGCCGGGTGTTGATCGCTCTGGCGATGTGATGCGCCATGCCAATATGGCCGGAACCTCGGCCCATGGTGGGGTGATCATGGCTATGGGCGATGATCATACCGGAGAAAGCTCCACCGTCTGCCATCAGTCCGATTGGGCCATGGTCGATGTGCATATGCCGGTCCTGTCCCCCGCAGGCGTGCAGGAAATCCTGGACTACGGGCATTACGGCTACGAACTCAGCCGCTTTGCCGGGGTCTGGGTGGGCCTCAAGGTGATGAAAGATACGGTCGAAGCCACGTCCGTTGTCGATGGCCGCCCCGACCGCATGGCCTTCACCCGCCCTGATTTCCCGATGCCGCCGGGTGGGCTGAACATTCGTCTTGGCGACCATTGGATCCCGCAGGAAGAGCGCCTTTTGGGGCATAAACGCTTCGCGGCAGAGGCTTTCGCCCGTGCAAACGGCATTGACCGGCGTGTGCTCGGCAAACCCGGCGCCAAGATCGGTTTCGTCGCGGCGGGCAAGAACTGGCTCGACCTCGTTCATGCGATGGAATTGCTTGGAATTCACGAGGATGAGGCCGACCGGCTTGGCATTACCACCTACAAGGTGGGCCAGACCTGGCCGCTCGACATGAAAAGCCTGGGCGAATGGGCCGAGGGGCTGGAACTGATCGTTGTCGTCGAGGAAAAGCGCAAACTGATCGAGGTGCAGATCAAGGAAGCCATCTTCGACAACCGGCGCGGTCGCCGGGTCTATGGCTACAAGGGTGGCAAGGGCGAGGTTCTGTTCCCGACCCATTTCGCGCTCGACCCCAATGATATCGCGGTGAAGCTTGGCAATATCCTGATCGATGAGGGCCGCGGCACAGACCGGATCAAGGCGGGCATTCAACAGGTGACAGACGCCATGCGCGCAGACAATGCGCAGGATCTGGCGACGCGCCTGCCGTGGTTCTGCTCGGGCTGTCCGCACAACACCTCTACCAAAGTGCCCGAGGGCGCGCGCGGCGGGGCCGGGATCGGTTGCCACTTCATGGCCAAATGGATGGACCGCAATACCGAGGCCTTCACCCATATGGGCGCGGAAGGGGCAAACTGGGCCGGCGAGGCGCCGTTTTCCACCCGCAAGCACATCTTCCAGAACCTTGGAGAAGGCACTTATAACCATTCCGGTATTCTGGCGATCCGTGCCGCCATCGCGGCAGGCACAAACATCACTTACAAGATCCTCTTCAACGATGCGGTGGCCATGACCGGCGGCCAGCACAACGAGGGCGATCTAGACCCTGCGCGCATCGCGCATGAAATCCGCGCCATGGGGGTCAATCATATCGCGCTGATCTATGATCCCAAGGAAGAGATTGATTTCTCAGCATTTCCAAAGGATGTGGAACGGCATGAACGTGATGATCTGATGAAGGTACAGGAGCGTTTTCAGGACATCGAAGGCGTTTCCGCCATCATCTACGTCCAGACCTGCGCTGCGGAAAAGCGCCGCCGCCGTAAGCGTGGGCAATTCCCCGATCCCGACCGCCGCGTGTTCATCAACACCGATGTTTGCGAAGGCTGCGGTGATTGCGGAGTGCAATCGAACTGCGTGTCCATCGTGCCGGTGGAAACCGAGCTTGGCCGCAAGCGCGCCATCGACCAGTCTAGCTGCAACAAGGATTTTTCCTGCCTCAAAGGCTTCTGCCCCAGCTTCGTGACCGTCGAGGGCGGCAAGATCCGCAAGGAGGCGTCGGCCAGCGTCGATGTGGGCCATCTGCCCGCGCCGGACCTGCCCATGATCAATGGCACCCATAACGTGGTGATCACCGGCGTTGGCGGCACTGGCGTCGTGACCATCGGCGCGGTGCTGGCACAGGCGGCGCAACTGGATGGCAAGGGCGCGGGTATGATCGAGATGGCGGGGCTCGCGCAGAAGGGCGGTGCAGTGCATATCCACCTGCGTCTGGCAGAGCGTCCCGAGGATATCAGCGCGATCCGCGTCGCCGTTGGCGAGGCCGATGCGGTGATCGGTGGCGACCTGGTGGTATCGGCGGGCGCAAAAACGCTCGGCCTGATGACGACGGGCCGCACAAAGGCGGTGGTCAACAGCCATGAGATTATCACGGGAGCCTTCACTCAAGATACGGAATTCCGTATTCCCGTGAATGACTTGGAGATCGCACTTCAAGCCCGTTTGGGAGACGGATTGGCCCTGTTCGATGCCTCTGACATGGCGCGGATACTGATGGGTGATTCCATCTATTCCAACATGATGGTGCTTGGCGCCGCGTGGCAGAACGGGCTGGTGCCGCTGTCTCATGACGCCATTGTGGGCGCGATCACGCTCAATGGTGCGGCGGTGGAACGCAACAAACAGGCGTTCGAACTTGGCAGATGGGCGGTGCTGAACCCTGCAGAGGCCGCGAAACTGGGCGGCGACGTGGTGGCGATGCCGAAACCTCTGGAAGACCGCATCGCCTTCCGCGAGGCACATCTGGTGGATTATCAGGGCAAACGGCTGGCCAAGCGCTATCGCAAGCTGGTTGACGGGATCGAGGATGCGACCCTGCGCGAGGCGGTGGCAGAGGGCTATCACAAGCTCTTGGCCTATAAGGACGAATACGAAGTGGCGCGGCTGCATCTGACGACCGAGGCCAAGGCGCGTGAGATGTTTGAGGGCGATCTGAAACTGAGCTACCACCTCGCTCCGCCGATGCTGCCGGGGCGCGACGCGTCGGGACGTCCGCGCAAACGGCAATTCGGGGCCTGGATGGGCCGCGGCTTCCGCGTACTGGCTATGCTGCGCAAGCTGCGCGGAACGCCGCTTGACGTTTTTGGCTACACTGCCGAGCGCAAGATGGAACGCGGGCTGATCCGGCAATATGAGGCAGACATGGCGGAGGTGCTGCGCGATGTGACGCCGAAAACGGCCGCGATCGCCGTTGATATTGCATCGCTGCCACGTCAGATCCGGGGCTTTGGTCCGGTGAAAGAGGCCAATGTTGCGGCCGCCGGTCTGCGGCGGGACGAGCTGTTGGCAGCATTCAGAGCGGGTGGCACCCCGATGGCAACAGCCGCTGAGTAAGGGTATCCAGCTGTGGCGCTGCCGCGCCGCTCTATTCCCGCCCGTGGAAAGGCGACGCCAAAAACGTGAGTGTCGGGCTTGGTTTCACGGTCCGGATTTGAGTATTTGGACCAAGATGTAGGGGTCAGGGTGCGCGGATGGTAAAGGCGATGCCCTGATCCATGTCTTCGCTCTTCATCAGCTCGGCGCCGTGTTCTGCGCAGAAATGCGGGATGTCGATGCGGGCGACGGGATCGTCTGCCAGGATGCGTATGATCTGGCCAGATGTCGCGCCAAGCAGCACCTTGCGCAGGCGGAGCACCGGCAGCGGACAAAGAAGGCCAAGCGCGTCGATATCGTGGTCTGGTGTCATAACCCGCGCCTAACGCAGCGATGCGGCACTTGTCCACGGGAATGTGAGATCGCTTGGGCTGGTGTTTTCCCGCGCGGCGCGGCAGGAAGGGCATATGTTCGGAATTGATCTCTTTGATGCGGGGTTGCTGCCCGCGATGCTGGTCGCGCTGACAGCAGGGGTGCTGAGTTTCCTCAGCCCTTGTGTGTTGCCGATTGTGCCGCCGTATCTTGCCTATATGGGCGGGATCTCGATGAACGAGATGCAGGAAGGAACCGGGCGGCGGCGCGCGGTTCTGGCCGCGGCGTTCTTCGTCCTTGGGCTATCGACGGTGTTTGTCTTCCTGGGATTCACCGCGTCAATTTTCGGGCAGTTCTTTTTGCAAAATCAGGACCTTCTGGCCAAGATTGCCGGTGTGGTCGTGATTATCTTCGGACTGCATTTTCTGGGGGTGTTCCGCATTTCCTTGCTGGATCGCGATGCACGTATGGATGCGGGCGACCGGGGGGGATCGGCCTTTGGCGCCTATGTTCTGGGGCTTGCCTTTGCCTTTGGCTGGACGCCCTGTATCGGCCCGCAGCTTGGCGCGATTTTGGGGCTGGCCGCGGTGGAATCGTCGGTAGCGCGCGGGACAACCCTTTTGGCGGTCTATGCGCTCGGCCTTGGGGTGCCGTTCTTGCTGGCGGCAATGTTCATTGAACGGGCCATGGGTCTGATGACGCGGCTGAAACGCCATATGAAGCTGATCGAGCGGATCATGGGCCTGCTGCTGATCGCAGTGGGGCTGATGCTTTTGACCGGCGCGTTCACCACGCTTTCCTTCTGGCTTCTCGAAACCTTCCCGGCACTTGGCGAGTTGGGGTGATCGCGCCATAGCCTTGCCGGATTTTCCCTGTATCTTGCGAAGAAAAGCCGGTGCAGAGTGGTGTAATGAGTGAGGCACAGAGCCAAGAAGTTCGGACCCGGCGGGTTCTCTATATTCCCGGTTTCGACCCGGTCCCGGCGCGCAAATACCGCGAGAGGTATCGGCGTGGGGGCGAAGAACAGGCATCGATTTCCGGCTATGAGCTGACGATGGGGCCGCAGCGCACCAAGGGCTATTATGGCTGGTCGCTGGAGACGCTCATTGACGGGCACCGAACGCAGGCCGATGTCGAGGTGCTGGTCTGGGCCGATATCGTCAAGGACAGCATGGGCCACGGGATTGCCGCCACCTATTGGCAGCTTCTGCGCACGGCCTGGGCCTATATCGGGTCGGGCGCGCTGTTTCGACTGATGCGGCTCAGGAAGGGGCCGGTGATCGCGGCGCTTTATCCGGTGGTGTTGCTGCTTGCGCAGCTTGGCCTGGCCATGGGGCTTGGCTTTGCGCTGGCCTATGGCGCGCTTGCGGGGTCCGAGGCGCTGCTGCGTTGGATCGAAGGGGAACAGTCGGGCGGGCAGAGCCTGTTTGTCCTGCGCGCCGGGCTTGCCTTGGTTCTGTGGCCCTGTTTGGCCTGGCTGATGCTGCGCTGGTTCAAGCGGCGCGATCCCTGGCTTGGCTGGTACCTGATGCATGATTATGCGTTTTCAGCGAGCCATGGCGGGGCCTATCCGCCCGCGCAGGAAGCGCGGATGCGGGATTTCGCGGACCGGATCGCCGAGGCTTTGGGCGAAGATGTGGACGAGGTGCTGGTCGTCGGCCATTCCTCTGGCGCCTATATGGCGGTGTCGCTGCTGGCGGATGTCATTCGGGCGGGCAGGGTGCCTGCGAAGGGACCGAAACTGGCGCTTCTGACCCTTGGTCATGTGGTGCCGATGGTCTCTTTCCTGCCGAAGGCCACACGGCTGCGGGCGGATCTTGCGTTTCTCTGCACCCGAGACGAGATCATCTGGCTGGACGTAACGGCACCGGGGGATGGCTGTTCCTTTGCGCTATGCGATCCGGTTGCGGTGACGGGCGTCGCGCCTGAGGGGCAGCGTTGGCCGCTGGTGATCTCGGCGGCCTTCACGCAGACGCTCAGCCAAGAACGGCAGAAAGCCCTGAAATTGCGGTTGTTTGAGCTGCATTTCCAATATCTTAACGCCTTCGACCGGCCTGGTGATTATGACTATTTCCAGATCACGGGCGGGCCTTTGACGCTGGCCACTCGCTACGCCGGCCGCGCGCCCTCGCCGGGGCGGATCAGCACGCCAGTGAACCGGCACAGGGGGATGACATGATTCCGCCCAAGCCGAAACCACGTGCCGATCGGGTGTCATTGTGGCGCTATATGCGGCTCTTTCGGCAGGACATCCTTTCAGCGCAGCCCGCGCGGCTTTACCGGGCGTGGATGGCCGAATTCAGAACGCCGTTTTTCCGCAGTTTCATGGTCAATCAGCCCGCGTTGCTTGACCTTGTTCTGAAGGAACGCCCCGACGATTTCCCCAAATCCGACCGGATCGGTGAAGGGCTGCGCCCGCTTCTTGGCGAGTCCGTCTTCCTGACAAATGGCGAAACGTGGAAACGCCAGCGCCGAATCATCAACCCGGCGTTTGAGGGCGGTCGCTTGCGCGACACCTTCCCGGCGATGTGGGCGGCGGCAGAGGCCGCGTGCGACCGGATGGGCGCGGGTGAGGTGGAGGTTGAGGAACAGATGAGCCACGCAGCTGCGGACGTCATTTTCCGCACGCTGTTTTCGATCCCGATCGAACATGAGGTGGCAAGCGAGGTCTTCACCCAGTTCCGTGACTACCAGCGCACGCAGCCCATCCTGAACCTCGCCGCTTTCCTACCGCTGCCGCGGTTCCTGCCGCGCGGGCACCGGCGCAAAACGCGGGCGACGGCCAGAGCGATCCGGGATTTGATCACCCGACTGACGGCAGAGAGGATGGCGGAGATAAGGGCAGGCACAGCGCCCGATGACCTGGCCACCAAGATCATGACAACGGCCGACCCGCTGACGGGGGACAGGTTTACAACCTCTGAAATGGTCGATCAGGTGGCGATCTTCTTCCTTGCAGGTCACGAAACAAGCGCCTCGGCGCTGGCCTGGACGCTTTATCTGATGGCGCTTTATCCCGACTGGCAGGAACGCGTGGCCGAAGAGGCGCAAGCATTGAACAGCCCTGACATTTCAATCATGTCCAAGTTGAAGTTAAGCCGTGATGTGTTCCGCGAGGCGCTGCGCCTTTACCCGCCCGTGCCGATGATGGTGCGCGAGGCGGCCCGCCCGGAACGCTTCCGGGACCGCGACGTGCCCAAGGGCGCGCAGATCGTTCTGTCGCCTTGGCATCTGCACCGGCACGAACGGCTGTGGGACAATCCCGACGGGTTCGATCCGACCCGCTGGCAGACAGAAAACGGCAAGACATGTCAACGCGAAGCGTACATGCCCTTTTCCACTGGCCCCCGTGTTTGCACCGGAGCGGGGTTTGCGATGGTCGAAGGGCCGCTTCTGCTGTCGATGCTGCTGAAACGCTACCGGTTCGAGCGGGTCGAAGGAAAAGACCCGGTGCCCGTGGCCTTCCTGACCGTGCGCGCAAAGGATGGCATCCATCTGCGCGTGACCCCCCGTCAGGAGGCCTGAAGCGCCTCGACAATCGGCAGGAAATCGGCGGCTTTCAACGAAGCCCCGCCCACAAGCGCGCCGTCCACATTGCTGACCGCAAAAATGTCTGCCGCGTTCGAGCCCTTGACCGAACCGCCATAGAGGATCGGCACCGCGCGGCCCACGCCCACACCGAACCGCTTTTCCAACTCGGCGCGGATGAAGTCATGCACTTCGCCAATTTGATGAAGGGTGGGCACCTTGCCGGTGCCGATGGCCCAAACGGGCTCGTAGGCGATGACCAGACGGTCAGCCGTGACCAGATCGGGAACCGACCCGGCAAGCTGTCCGCCGATGATGGCCAGCGTGTTTGCGGCCTCTCGTTCAGCCAGCGTTTCACCGACGCACACAACCGCGATAAGCCCCGTGGCAATCACGGCCTTTGCCTTTTCACGTACATCCAAGTCGGTTTCGCCATGGTCGGTGCGCCGTTCGGAATGGCCGAGGATCACATGGGTTGCCCCTGCGTCCGCCAGCATCCCGGCAGAGATATCGCCGGTATGGGCCCCGTTCTCGGCCGCATGGCAATCCTGTCCGCCGGTGGCGATCAGACTGCCCGACAGCGCGTCCGACATCCGTGACAGCAGCGTCGCGGGCGGGCATATCAACACGTCGACGGAGGGCGCGGGCAGGGCGGCTTTCAGCGCCTCCGCTTCTGCAAGGCTGTCGCCCGTTCCGTTCATCTTCCAGTTCCCGGCGGCTAGCTTGCGGACCATGTTACATCCCTTTCAATCAAGATTGAGCCGGAGATAGCCTGAAATGGTGGGGGCGGGAAGGGTCAGAGATGGCGCAGGGCGCGGCGTGCCCAGTCACAGGCCATATCGGGATCATCCAGCGCCGCGTCGGGCATGGTCCAATAGGGCATCGCCGTGGGTTTCCCGCCCTCGCGCTGATAGGTCCAGCGCGTACAGCCCTCGGCCTCCAGTTCGGCAATGAAATCGCCCGCGCCTTTCAGCCACAAAGACCCGTCGCCGTGGACGATCGCGAAGATCGTGCCCTCATGGTAAAGGCACAACCCGCCCATCATCCGCCGTGTCGACTGGTCGCCAAGCCCCGAGAACAGCTCCTTCGCGAAGGCGATCTCTTCGGGCGACAGGCTCATTTTCCAGCCTGTTCGGCCTGCAACTCGTCGATATCCTTGAACTTGATCGATTCCCCGCAGCCGCAAGCATCTGCGACATTTGGATTGCGGAACTTGAAGCCCGATTCCAGCAGGCTGACCTCATAGTCGATCTCAGTGCCAAAGAGGAACATTTGCGCCATGGGGGCAATCATCACCCGCGCGCCATCCTGTTCCACGACCTCGTCCAGCGGGTCGATCTCGGACACGTAGTCCATCGTGTATTCCATGCCAGCGCAGCCGCCTTTCTTGACGCCAATACGCAATCCTTGCGATCCGCCAGAGGCCATCAGCTTGGCGATCTGCTTTGCTGCAGCCTGGGTCACGGTCACGGCCTGTTTGCCGGGAATGCCGAACATGGGATTGGTCCTTTTCCTGTTACCCCAAATCTAGGGCAGCTGGCCCCGGTTCTCAAGCACCACCAAGGCGGGAAATCAGCGCAGCGGTTCCGATCCCGGCTAGCAGCGCCCAACCGATCGACGCAAGCGTGCCGATGATCACGTATTCGGCCAGTGTCCGGTCCTTCTCGATACTGCCCACCCGCAGGAAGGATTTGGCAGCAATCAGAAAGCCCACGCCCGCCATCTGACCGCTAAGCACGAGGATGAAGGTCAGACCCCGTTCCAGCAGGCCGATGACCGCACCGCCATTTGACAGGCCCTCGGCATCGGGCAGAGCCGCCGCATAAGGGGCCATCAGCTTGCCAACGGCAAACTGACCCGCGCGGGTGGCCAGCAGAAACCCCGCGATTAGCGCCATGGCTTCGGGGGCTTGTGCGGTCAGTATGGGCAAGTGCCCCCAAAGCCCGCTGGCATAGGCGTCGGTCCATAGCAGCCCGGCGGCGAGGATCGACATCAGATGCGCGCCCTGATCAATCAGGAAATGTGCAAGGCTGTCATCGGAGCCAAGCCGCGCCTTGGCATAGTCGATCTGCATATGCAGCGCCGCCACGAACAGGGCGGCCCAATGCGCCCCACCAAGTGCCGCATAGCTGAGACCAAAGACAATTCCGGTATGCAGCAACAACGGCCCGATCTTGTCTTTACCCAAGGCCATCGCTTTGGATTGGAACATGAAATCGGCAAGAACATGGGCGAATAGCAGCGCCACGACAGTTTCAATCATATGTGCGTTCCTTTTGTTCCCAGGCCTCGACCGCTCGCCGCAGCGCCTGTGCACCTGCGCCCTTCAGACGGGCATGCACCGCCTGCACCGATATGTGAAGCGTTCGGGCGATGGATTTCTGGGTCGGGTTGTCGGGGGACAGGTAATAGGATGTTGCCTCCGCCTGTTCCGGCGTCCAGCGCATGACATGTTCTTCAACCAGGTCGATGATCGCGTGGTGAAGTGGCGTCATGCCCTCACCGGCTACGCAGAACAGACGTGATTTCTCTAACCTGTCCAGCGCTCGGCCCGAGGCTATCAATGCGCTGCCGGACGCATTGGACAGATCGCCGCCGGGAACGGGGTCTACCGATCCAACACCTGCGGATATTCTGCTGAGGGGGACATCTTCTGCCGCCCTCAAGCCCGCATGAATGCAGACCAAGGCGCGCAGGGAATAGGATGCGCGTGGGATCAGAAACTGCCAGCCATCGCCGCGAAACCGAGTGAAATACACCCTGCCACTGCCGGGCCAAGCGGCGATGTTTTCGGCCACCGCGCTGACACGACCGACGGCCTTGTTGACCAAATCGGTGCCAGCATCGGTTGAGCTCACAAGATCGCCGGTCAGAACAACGGCACGAGACGCGGATTCTGTCATAGATCAAGCCATAAGACTTGATATTCGCAAAATCAAGCCAAAAGACTTGATCTTACATGAAGCCCAGTTCCAGCCGTGCTTCGTCCGACATCATCTCCATCCCCCAGGGCGGATCCCAGGTAATCTCGACATTGACGGTCTTTACCCCGGCCACCGGCAGAATGGCATCTGCCAGCCAGCCCGGCATTTCGCCCGCAACCGGGCACCCCGGCGCGGTCAGGGTCATGGTGACCTCAACCTCGTTCTCGGCTGTGATCTCGATGGTGTAAACCAATCCCAGATCATAGATATTCACTGGAATTTCAGGATCATAGACCGTGCGGCAGGCCTCAACCACGGTGTCATAAAGCGGGTGCTCGGTCGATGATGGTTTGATGAGGGGCGCGCCCTCGAGCTGCTCTTGCATTGCGTGCCATCCGGCTTGGAAAACCAATTGTTGAGCAAAGATATAAGGAAAGCCTCCTGCAAGGTCCAGTGCCCGCGGTCTTCCTGCGTATTCCTTTCACCCTGACGCAAATATCTTTGAGGTTTTGGGGGGAATTCCCAAACGCCCCTTCCAGCCCCGCGGCGCCGGCCATGCAGGGAGAAGGGCCGCCCTCAGGTCGACGCCGACGGGCGGCGAAACTGGTTCACCATATGCACGGGGGGGGGGTGCGGGCAGATTGCGGCTTCAAAGCCCCGCCGCTTTCGCCGCGTCCCAAAGCCCGTCCATCTCTTGCAGATCGCTTTCCGAAGGCTGCTTTCCGCGCGCGGCCAGTTCTTGTTCGATGAAGTGAAAGCGGCGCACGAATTTGGCATTGGCGTCGCGCAACGCGGTTTCGGGATCGACCTTCAGGTGCCGCGCCAGATTGGCCATGACGAACAGCAGATCACCCATTTCCTCGGCGATCTTTTCCTGCGGCAGCTCTTCGCGCGCCTCGGCCAGTTCGCGGGCCTCTTCAGCGATTTTATCAACAACATGGGAAATATGCGGCCAGTCAAACCCCACACGCGCGGCGCGCTTTTGCAGCTTCTCGGCACGCATCAACGCGGGCAGGCCAATCGCCACGTCGTCCAGCACGCCACCGCGTGCCTTGGCGGCCCTTTCAGCGGCCTTGATCGTCTCCCAATCCTGTGTCTGCTGCTCTGCCGACTTATCGCGCGACTGGTCGCCAAAAACATGCGGATGGCGTGCGACCATCTTGTCAGACATCGTATCGGCCACCTCTTGAAAGGTGAAAAGCCCCTTCTCTTCCGCCATTTGCGCGTGAAAGACCGATTGGAACAGAAGATCCCCCAACTCGCCTTTCAGCTCGTCCCAGGCCTCGCGCTCGATGGCGTCTGCGACCTCGTAAGCCTCCTCGATCGTGTAAGGCGCGATCGTCGAGAAATCCTGCTCAATGTCCCAGGGACAGCCAGTCTTAGGGTCGCGCAACCGGCGCATGATCTCCAGCAACCGGGGCATCCCGCCATGAGGGTCATTGATCAGCGCGTCATCCATTGCCGGGCCTCCGGTTTTCGGTCAGGGTGCCCCGAATAACACCCATGAGCCCCGGAGAGTCCACCCATGCCCGTCCTCAACCGCATCGCAGGGTTTGCCGAGGAAATGACCGCCTGGCGCCGTCACCTGCACGCCCATCCAGAGCTCGGTTTCAACTGCCATGAGACGGCCGCTTTCGTGGTGGAGCGGCTGAGGGAATTCGGCATCACCGATATCCATACCGGAATCGCTGACTCCGGCGTCGTTGCGATCATCGAAGGGCAGGGGGACGGGCCCACCATCGGGTTGCGCGCCGATATGGATGCGCTGCCGATCGAGGAAGAGACGGGGCTGGATTATGCGTCTGAAAACAAGGGCGTGATGCATGCCTGCGGCCATGACGGGCACACTACCATGCTGCTTGGTGCGGCGAAATACCTGGCCGAGACGCGCAATTTCCGAGGCCGCGTTGCGCTGATCTTCCAACCAGCCGAAGAGGATGGCGGCGGTGCGGGCGTGATGTGCCAGGACGGAATCATGGACCGCTTCGATATTGGGCAGGTCTATGCCATCCACACCACACCGGCGCTGCCAGTGGGCCATTTCCAGACCACGCCGGGGCCGATCATGGCCGCCGTCGACAGCTTCGACGTGCATATCAAGGGCAAGGGCGGGCACGGCGCCTATCCGCATGAATGCGTCGATCCGGTGATCGCGGCGGTCCACATTGCGCAGGCGCTGCAAAGCATCGTGGCCCGCAACCACTACGCGCTTCAGGATCTGGTGGTGTCGGTCACGATGATTCACACCGGCACGGCGGAAAACATCATTCCCGACACCGCCTATCTGGGCGGGACGGTGCGCAGCTTCGACCCGGACGTGCGTGATATGGTCGAGGCCCGCATGGGGGAGATCGTGGCCGGGCAGGGGGCGAGCTTTGGCGTTGAGGCAAGGCTCGACTATCGGCGCAGCTATCCGGCGACGGTGAACGACCCGGCGAAGACCGAATTTGCCGTCAGCGTGGCCGAGGAGATCGCGGGAAAGGACGCCGTAGATGGTGCCCAGTGGCGCGAGATGGGGGCCGAGGATTTCAGCTATATGCTGGAAGAGCGGCCCGGTGCGTATCTGTTCCTCGGCCAGGGGGAGGCGGCAGGACTTCATCACCCGCGCTTCAATTTCAACGACGAGGCGGCACCTTACGGGGCGAGCTTTTTCGCCCGGCTGGTTGAAAAGGCGCAGCCGCTTGGCTGACAGGTCTCAGTGCTTCTCTGCCCGCAGGTAGCTGCGCATCCCGTAGAGCAGGGGTGATCCTTCAGAGGCGACTCGCACCTCTCGCACCGCGCCGATGCAGATATGGTGAGTGCCGATTTTCTCTGCCGAGACCAGCTCGCAATCGAAGCTGACCAGCGCTTCGTCAAGCATCGGCGCACCGGTTGCGCCGGGCGAGAAGTGGCCCGCGTTGAAACGCTCTCCATCCGGGGGGGCAAGTCTGCCAGAGAAGACATCGGAAATCGCTTGCTGGTCGATACGCAGCACGTTGATGCAGAAGCAGCCGTTTTCCAGCAGCGGCGGCAGCGCCGATGACGCTGCATTCAGGCAGACCAGCATTGTCGGCGCTTCACCATCGGCGCTGACAGAGGTCATGGCGCTGACCGTGATGCCGTGGCGGCCCGCCGGTCCATCGGTTGTGACAACGCTGACCGAGGCGGCCGCACGGCTCATGCCTTCGAGGAAGTGCTGGCGAAGCGTGCTGTCGGGCATGATGGGCTGGCTCCTGTTCTGATGCTTCCCTTGATGTAGCGCCTTCGTAGCTCTTGCAAGGCGGCATTGCCTTTTTCCTCGCGACAGGCTTTGCATGGGGCAAGACGGATACGGGAAAGGGCCGAACATGGCGCTGGAAGACGCGAAGAAGGATATCGACGGGGCGTTCACGCGGACAGATCTGAAGGGCCGCGCCTTTGAAAACACGTTCGGGGGCGCGGTAAGCTTCCTGCGCAGGCGCTACACCAAGGATCTGGCGGGTGTGGACGTGGCCGTGACCGGCGTGCCCTTCGATCAGGCAGTGACCAACCGGCCAGGCACGCGGCTTGGCCCCCGCGCAATCCGCGAGGCAAGCGCGCTGCAGGTCTATGATCCGCCCTACGGATGGGACGGCTATTGCCCACTGACGAGCCTGGCCATCGCAGATTACGGGGATCTGGCCTTCGACTATGCCAATCCGGCCGAGTTCCCCAAGGTGCTGGAGGCCCATGCAGACGGCATCCTGAACCAGGGCGCGGCGATGGTGACGCTTGGCGGGGATCACTCGATCACCCTGCCTCTTTTGCGCGCCCACGCGAAGAAACATGGGCCTGTCGCGCTTCTTCAATTCGACGCCCATACAGACACCTGGCCCGACGATGACCCGGCCCGAGTCGATCACGGCACCTTTGCCTATAAGGCCGTGAAAGAGGGTTTGGTGGATGTCGCCCGCTCTGTTCACGTTGGCATCCGCACGGTGGTCGAGGATAATCTGGGCATCGAAATTCTCGATGCGCGAACGGTGCATGAACAGGGCCCACAGGCCATTGCCGCGCGGGTGAAAGAGATCGTGGGCGATGCGCCTGTCTATCTCAGTTTTGACATTGACTGCCTTGACCCCGCCTATGCCCCAGGCACTGGAACGCCGGTCTGGGGCGGGCTGACCTCGGCACAGGCGGCGATCATTCTGCGCGATATTGCCGGGATCAATCTGGTGGGCGGCGATGTGGTCGAGGTCTCACCCCCGTTCGACAATTCCCAGATCACCGCCGTGGCAGGGGCGCATGTGGCGATGGAACTGCTCTGTCTGTGGGGATGGGTGCGGCGAGACGTGTCATAAAACTGTGACAGGGAAGTGCTGGCAGGAATCGGGTAACGGGCGTATGGCCAATGCATGGTTTTCAGTTCGTGACAGCGCCATGACACGCAAACGACACTCCAAAGAAGAAAAGCAGATCGCACGCGAGATCTCTTACGCACATTCCGCCCGGACCAAGGGCGGGCGGGTGATGATCCGTGCGATGGAAAACTCCACGGGCCGGATAAAACTGATCCGCAAAGCGCAAGGATACGAAACCGAGGTCGCTGCGGGGCGGGACTTCTGGCAGGTGATGGTCGAACGCTACGGGCTGACGCTGGAAGTTGTGGGCGGAAGTCTGGACAACATCCCGCTAGAGGGCCCGGTCATTGCCATTGCAAACCACCCCTACGGCATCCTCGACGGGCTGATGCTGGGGCATATCCTGTCGGTGGCGCGGGGGGATTTCCGCATTCTGGCACATCGGATTTTCCGCAAGGCTGAGGATCTGGACAAGGTCATTCTTCCGATTTCTTTCGACGAGACCAAAGAGGCGGTGGCCCTGAATATCCAGACCCGCAAGACGGCGCTGCGCTATCTCGCGGATGGTGGTGCGATCGGGATCTTTCCGGGCGGGACGGTGTCCACGGCACTGAAACCCTTTGGGCGGCCAATGGACCCCTATTGGCGCAGCTTCACGGCTCGGATGATCACCAAGTCGGATGCAACCGTGGTGCCGATCTTTTTCGAAGGGCATACCAGCCGCCTGTTTCAGCTGGCCAGCCATTTGCACAACACGCTGCGCATGGGGCTGTTGATCAAGGAGTTCCGCAAGCGGGTGAACACGCCGGTGCGCGTGGTCATCGGTGCCCCCATTCCGCGCGCAGAATTGGACCGGTTCGCAGGTGACACACGCGCGATGATGGACTTCCTGCGGCAATCGACCTACGAATTGTCGCCAACACCCATAAACCCGGCTGAAATCGGGTTCGAATTCGAGGAAAAGCATAAGCGAAATGGCGGTCGGGATCTTTGACAGTGGCTTGGGTGGCCTGACGGTTCTGGATGCCGTCAGCAAACGCCTGCCGGATGTGCCCTTTGTCTATTATGGCGATAATGCCCATGCGCCCTACGGGGTTCGGGATGCTGACGATATCTATGCCCTGACCACGGCGGGCGTGCAGCGCCTGTTCGATGCCGGGTGCGATCTGGTGATCCTCGCCTGCAACACCGCAAGCGCCGCCGCTTTGCGCCGGATGCAGGAATCCTGGGTGCCCAAGGACAAACGGGTTCTGGGCGTCTTCGTCCCGTTGATCGAGGCGCTGACCGAACGGCAATGGGGTGACAATTCCCCGCCTCGAGAGGTGGCCGTGAAACATGTTGCGCTCTTTGCGACGCCCGCAACCGTATCGTCGCGCGCTTTTCAGCGAGAGCTGGCGTTTCGCGCCATCGGTGTGGATGTCGAGGCGCAGCCCTGCGGCGGCGTGGTGGACGCGATCGAGGACGGCGACCTGATCCTTGCCGAAGCGTTGGTGCGCAGCCACGTGGAGGCATTGCAGCGGCGGATGCCCAAACCCGAAGCGGCTATTCTTGGCTGCACCCACTACCCTCTGATGGAAGACGTATTCCAGGATGCCCTCGGGGACGGGGTTGCGGTCTACAGTCAGGCCAATCTGGTAGCAGAGAGCCTGGCCGACTATCTTGAGCGGCACCCGGACAAGATCGGGGAGGGAACGGATAGTGCCTTCCTGACCACCGGCGATCCGGCGCGAGTGTCGAACAAGGCGACCCAGTTCCTGCGCCGCAGGATCGAGTTCGCCAAGGCCTGAGGCAACCTGTCATGGGGGCGCCCCTCGACGTGGGACGGGCCCGGGCCTATCTGTGGATCAGTCAGACGCGGAGAAGAGCCATGCGCGGATTGAAGAAACAACGCCGAATTCAGGTGATCATCGTCGCAACAGTGGCGCTGGCCATTTCTGCCGCTCTCATCGGCTATGGCCTGCGGGATGGCATCAATTTCTTCCGCACGCCTTCGGAAGTGGCGGAAACCCCGCCACCGCCGGACGAGGTGTTCCGTATCGGCGGCTTGGTTCTGGAAGGCACGCTGGTGCAGGATGAGGGTCTGGATTTCACCTTCACCGTAACCGATGGCGGGGCCGATATCCCGGTGCGTTATGTCGGCAACGATGCGCCGCCCGATCTGTTCGGTGAGGGGCAGGGCACAGTGGCGACAGGCACGTATGAAGATGGCGTGTTCCTGGCAACGGAATTGCTGGCCCGGCATGACGAAACCTATATGCCCGCCGAAGTGATCGATGCTTTGGAAGCGCAAGGGGTCTACCGGCACACGGAAGATGAGGAACCGGCGCCGAGCTATTGACGGCGAGCGCTCCTCCTCAAGCCCCCTGCGGGAGCCTTCGTCAAAGCGCGCTGCCGCGGCTGTGTGGCGGGGAGTGGGGTGAAGTTAGATCCGTAAGTAGTTGTTTTTACATATATATCTAGGGCGATCACCCTGAAACCCCCTAGGGATATTTTCCAAGACGGGCGGGCCTTAGGGGTTTCTTAATGCTGTTGTGATTGTTTGAAGGTCATCTTGAACCTTGAGCATGGGAGGGCTGAACCATGCTGTCGGTTCGCCAGATTGCGTCTGAAATTGTCGACCGCGAAGGCGGGTATGTGAATGATCCCAATGATCCCGGGGGGGCAACGAATTACGGGGTGACGATCCATACAATGCGCCGTTTGGGGCTGGACCTGGATGGCGACGGGGATGTCGATGAGGCGGATGTGCGCGCCTTGCCGCGGGAACGTGCGGTCGAGATCTTCATTGAACATTACTATTTGCGCCCCCGGATCGCCCAATTGCCGGAAGCATTGCAGCCGACGGTCTTCGACATGCAGGTCAATGCCGGATCGAATGCGGTTCGTATCCTGCAACGGCTGCTGCGGGACATGGGGCTGGAGATTGTCGTAGACGGGGTTATCGGCCCCCAGACCGCAGCGGCAGCGCAGACTGCATATGACAGTGCCGGCCAACGGTTGGTGGACGCTTACGGCATTGCGCGGCGTAACTTTTACTATGGCATTGGCGACCGGCGTCCGGCGTCTCGCCGCTATGCCACGCGCCGTGACGGTGGCAAGGGGGGCTGGATTCGCCGGGCAGAGACGTTCATTTCGCCAGAGTTTCACCTGACGGATGCGGAACATCGCGCGCGAGTGGCGTCATGGGGTTGATGCAGCGGATATTGGGCGGGCCGCAGACCATTGCCGCAGCCGGTGAGGCGGTCAGCGATGTGGCCGAGATCTTTCACGCCAATGAAACACGGGCGATGGAGCTGTCGGCACAGGCGCATCGCGCTGCACTGGACGCGCATGGGGAAGAGTTTCAATACGCACGGCCCGGTCTGTTTGATCGTATTATCAATGGCATAAACCGGATGCCAAGACCGTTTCTGGCGCTTGGGACGATCGGGCTTTTTGTCTTTGCCATGGTTGATCCGGCGGCGTTCTCGGATCGGATGGTGGGGCTGAATGCGGTGCCGGAACCGCTTTGGTGGCTATTGGGCGCGATCGTCAGCTTCTATTTCGGGGCGCGCGAGATGCATTATTTCCGCACGCCCAATGGCGGAACCTTGCCCCGGATGCGGCCCCGCGATCTGGCGGAGGATGCAGAGGACACGGCCACTGATCCGAACCCGGCACTGGAGCGTTGGTTCAGGGAACAAAGGGAAAGCGAAGAGGGCGGGGATTGACCCCCGCCCTCAATGTTTCAGCCGCGCATCCGCTCGAAATTGGCATCGAACAGTGGTGTGTGCTGAGGCTGCGCGTCCAGCATCTGGCCGAGCAGTTCGATGGCCCAGGGCCCTTCGCTGTCCGCAACTTCCTTCGCCACATACCCCATGGCAACCGATTGGCCCGCGTTGTGGGCGTAGCCGCCCGACGTGACCCAACCCACGACCTTGCCATCATGCCAGATCGGTTCATCCCCGATAACATCAGCATCAATGGCGGCCACGGTAAACGCGCGCAGACGCAGTTTGCCGCCGCTGTCACGCTCTGACAGGGCTGCGGATTTGCCGATGAAATCGGCCTCCTTCCCATAGGCGATGAAGCGGTCCAGACCGGCCTCCAGCGGGCCATAGATAGGCCGGAATTCCCGCGCCCACCCGCCGAAGTTCTTTTCGAGCCGCATGGCGTTGAGTGCGCGCAAGCCAAAGGGTTTGAGCCCCAGATCTTTGCCCTCAGCCAACAGCCGATCGAAGACATGGCGCTGGTATTCGGGCTTCATCCAGATTTCGTATCCCAGATCGCCGGTGAAGCTGACACGCCCCACGAGACAGGGGGCAAAGCCCACGTCGATCTTGCGGATATCCATGAAGCGAAACGCCTCGTTTGACACATCGGCGGGGGTCAGTCGTTGCAGCAGCTCGCGCGATTTGGGGCCTGCGATGGAGAGGCCGACCATGCCAAGCCCCACAACTTCCAGCGACACTGACCCGTCTGCGGGCAAGTGCTTTTCGAACCAGCGGGCGTAAAAGACCTCGGCCATGCCGGATCCCGCAAGGAAATACTCGGTCTCGGACAGGCAGGCGACGGTCAAATCGCCCTGAAGCTTGCCGTTTTCCTTCAGCATCGGGGCCAGCGTCATGCGGCCCGGTTTGGGCAGCTTGCAGGCGAGCACCTTGTCGAGGAATGCCGTAGCACCCGCGCCCCGGACGTAGAACTTGGAAAAGCCTGAGATTTCCATCACGCCCACGTCTTCGCGGGTTGCCCGCACCTCTTCCTTGACGTGCTTGAAATCGGTCGAGCGGCGCCAGCTGAATTCATCCTTGGTGCCGTCGGGCGAGAACCACAGCGGCGCTTCCAGCCCCCAGCTATCCCCCATCTGCGCGCCAAGCGACAGCATCCGGTCATAGATCGGCGTGGTCTTGTAGGGGCGGGCGGCCTGCAACTCCTCGTTGGGGAACTTGATCGAGAAACGGCGGGAATAGTTTTCCTGCACCTTGGGGTTGGTGTAGCTCATCGTTGCCCAATCGCCGTAGCGCGCGATGTCCATCGCCCAGACATCGAAGCCGGGGTCGCCTTGGGTGATCCAGTTGGCCAGCGCAAGGCCCACACCGCCACCCTGGCTGAAGCCCGCCATGACGCCACAGGCCGACCACATACCGGGAAGGCCGCGGATGGGGCCAATTAGCGGGTTGCCATCGGGGGCGAAAGTGAAGGGGCCGTTGATGATCTGCTTGATGCCGGCATTGGCGAAGGCGGGGAAATGTTCGAACCCGACCTCCAGCGAGGGCGCGATCCGGTCAATATCGGGTTGCAGCAGTTCGTGCCCGAACTCCCACGGGGTGGTTCTGGTGGACCAGGGCACACAGGCCTTTTCATAGGTGCCCATCAACATTCCGCCGCGTTCCTGACGCAGGTAGAGTTCACCATCGAAATCAACCGCGTGGATCACTTCCTTGCCGGTCTTTTCGTTGATCTCAGCAACCTCCGGCATGTCCTCGGTGATCAGATACATGTGCTCCATCGCCAGAACCGGCAGTTCAAGGCCCACCATGCGGCCCACTTCGCGTGCCCACAAACCGCCCGCGTTCACCACATGGTCACAGGCCACGTCGCCCTTGTTGGTCTTGACGATCCAGCCGCCGTCGCGGGCGCGCAGGATCTCTTCGACCTTGCAATGCTGTTCATAGGACGCGCCCAGTTTCTTCGCCGATTTGGCATAGGCCCAGGTCACGCCAGAGGGGTCCAGATGTCCGTCAACCACGGTTTCAAGCCCGCCCACGAACTGCGCGGGGTCAAGAAGCGGCATCAGCTCATGCGCCTCTTCGGGTGTGATGACGCGGGACTGGATATCCTGATAGCGGCCTTTCGCCATGGTGGATTTCAGCCAGTCGAACCGTTCAGGTGTGGAGGCAAGCATGACGCCGCCGGTCATGTGAAATCCGGTGGACTGGCCCGACAGTTCCTCGATCTCGCGATACAGCTCGATCGTGTATTTCTGTAGCTTTGCCACATTGGGATCGCCGTTGATCGTGTGACAGCCCCCCGCGGCGTGCCAGGTGGAGCCAGAGGTCAGCTCGGACCGTTCCAGCAGCAAGCTGTCGGTCCAGCCTGCCTTGGCCAGATGGTAGAGCACCGAGCAACCAACGACACCGCCACCGATCACCACCACACGTGCCTGGGTCTGCATGAAAATCTCCCGTTTCGCAGTCCTGATTGGCGGACAGATTACCTTGCGTCCTGCACAACGGATCGCACGTTTTCGACAAAGAGGGGGGGCGTTTTGGCGGGAAGGAACCTTGGACAGGCCCACCCGGCTTCGAGAAGCACGCGTTTTGTGATAGGCTTTGTCGGCATCACAAAGGATTCAAGACTTATCACAGACTGGGAGGTTAGAATGATCCGCAATATCGGAAGGGGTCTTCTTCTCATGGCTGCTATGGCGTTTTCAGGGCCCGCAGCCGCATTGAACTGCGACAATCGGGGGGCGAACTGGCAGGGTCGCATCGATCTGCCAAGCGGCATCTACGGATTCGAGCTGAGGCGGTTGACCTGCGCCGGCGACAGCCTTTGGAACTATTACATCTGGAACACGGTTGACCGGTGGGAAGGCACTGCGACAGTGGGCATGGCGGGCATGGCGGGCACGGCGCTGACGGTCAACACGGTCTCGGGGTCTCTAACGGGCTGTTCGCTTTTTGGCACCTGGTATCCGCGCGACACGACGAACGGCATTCCCTATAGCGGACGCGGATCGGCAAGTTGCTTCGGCTCCGGCAGTTGGAGCGCGACGATCCAGTAAGGCCTAGTCCAGCCCCAGATCGGCGCGCGAGGAGGCGCCGATATCGTGGTAAAGCCCTGCCATTAACGTGATGGCCCCGGGGATCATCGCCTTGGGCAGATGCTCGTCCGGCGCATGTTGGCTGCACCCGGGGTAGCTGTGCGGCACCCAGACGGCGGGAAGGCCGAGGGTGTCGGTAAAGACGTGGTTGGGCAGTGACCCGCCAAGCGATGGCAGCAGTACAGGTTCGGCCCCGGTGGTGCGCGCGATGGACGCGCAGGCGAACCGGGCAAAGGGATGATCGGGCGGCGTGGACGAGGCCGGGAAGCGGGCGTCGGGTTCCTTGATTTGCACGTAGTCATATCCATTCGCATCCAGATGTGTTCGGAGCGCGGGCAGGATCGTGTCGGGGTTTAGCCCGGTGACATGACGCAGTTGGATATGGGCGTGGGCCTCTGGCGGGATCGCGTTAACGGGCCGCTCGGGCGTGCCGCAGGTGAAGGCCAGAACCTCGACCGCCGACCATGCGAACACGCGTTCAGCAGGGGTCAGGCCGGGGGTGCCCCATCCGGCGTCAATCTCTCCGCCCGCCGGGGTGATGCCAGACAGGATTTTGCGGGTCGCCTCAGGCACATTGTCGGGCGTCCAGCCGGGAACAAGGCATTCGCCGTGCGGGCCGATGATGCAGGTCAGCGCATGTGCCAACTCGGTGCCGGGATTGCGCAGAAGCCCGCCGAAATTGCCGGAATGGCGACCAGCCTCTCGATGTCGGATCGACAGCTTCACCGTCACAGACCCACGCGCGCCAAGAAACACGGTCGGTTGATCCTGAGACAGGCGCGGCCCGTCAGAAGCCAGCACGAGGTCTGCCTTCAGATCGTCCTTCAGCCCCGCACAGATCGCATCCAGCCTCGGTGATCCAACCTCCTCGCCCATTTCCACCAGCATGTGGCAGTTGAACCCAAGCGCGCCTTTTTCCTCCAGCACCAGCCGAAGCGCGGTCAGGTTGACCAGCAGTTGGCCCTTGTTATCCGCCACGCCGCGCCCGTAAATCCTCCCGTCACGTTCGGTCAGCACCCAAGGGTCCAGCCCGTCGCGCCAGCGCCCCTCCATCCCCGGAACAGTATCGGCATGTCCGTAGCCAAGGATCGTCGGCAGGTCGTCGCCTTCATGGCGGGACAGCACCAGGGCAGGCGGGTGGTCGCCTTCGATCCAGCGGGCGACGAAGCCATGGCCAGCCATCAGCCCGGCAATATGCTTCAGGCAGGTGGTATGGGCCTCATTGCCGCCAGGTTCAGTGGGGAAGGCAACAAGCCTGGCCAGCTCCCTCACGTAATGTTCAAGTGTCTCCGGTGCTGCGGCTCGGGCGGTGATCTGTTCGCGGGCGGTCATCTGGTATCCTCTTGCGGGTTGCCAAGCAGCCTGCCGGTTTTGCCCGGCATTGCAAGCGATTAGCCGCCAACCAGAGCCCCGACTCCATAGGCCACAAATGCGCAGATGCCGCCGACGATGACCGTTTCGCCAATACAGCGGAGTGCCGATTCCCGCGTCACGCGCCACCGCAGAGCCCCAAGACCGAACAGCGCCAGGAAGGTCGCGGCGACAGAGACGGGGAAGGCCAGAGTCGTTTCCATGCCGATCAGATAGGGGGCAAGCGGGACCGATCCGAGCGTGATGAAAGCGGCAAAGGTCGACAGCCCGTCGCCGACGGGATTGGTGCTGCGCGGGTCCGTCATCTCGAATTCATAAGCCATCATCAGATCGGCGGCAAAATCATGGTTGCGCATCAGGATGATGGCAACCTTGTCTGCATCGTCCCCCGCCATGCCACGTTCCCTCAGCATCTGTTGCAGCTCGGCCTGCTCTCCGACCGGGTCGGTGACGAGTTCCTGCAACTCCATCCTTCGGCGCGTGTTGTAGAGATCGCGTTGCGACCGGCCTGAAAGGAATTCTCCCAGCCCCATCGACACCCCGTCGGCGAAAAGGTTTGCCAAACCGAAGACCAAAACGGCCAGCGCGCCAATCTGCGCGGTGTTTTCGGCAGAGGCCCCGGCAAAGCCTGCGACGATGGCGAAGGTGGTGACAATACCGTCATTGCCGCCATAGACGATCTGCTTGAGAAACTCCTGCGCGCGCGTGATATGATGATCTTGCGTGCGGTGCTTCGCCCAGTTGATGGCCATTGCGGTCCCCCCTGATTGCACAGGCAGTCTGACCGCAGTGGTTGGCAATGACAACCGCACCCTGCGCCAAGGAATCGCAGATTTGCATAGCCGCTTCCCGCCTTCTGTGGGGTTACTTTTGGATTGTTTAGCGTTAAATAGTTTGCAGTTGGAGGAACACCCGATGCGCGATCTCAAGATCCCCGAACAGCGCCACCCCGAAAAGGCACGCCGCCCGGACAACCCGCAGCCCAAGAAACCGTCTTGGATTCGGGTCAAGGCGCCTGTTGGCGAAGGGTACAAGAAAACCCACAAGATCATGCGAGAGCACAAGCTGGTGACAGTCTGCGAAGAGGCGGGCTGCCCCAATGCCGGTGAATGCTGGAGCCAGGGCCACGCCACCATGATGATCATGGGCGAGGTCTGCACACGCGCCTGCACCTTCTGCAACATCGCGACCGGTAAGCCGCCAGAGGATCTGGATGTGTTCGAGCCTGGCCGTGTCGCGGATGCGGTTCAGAAACTGGGGCTCAATCACGTGGTGATCACCTCCGTCGATCGCGACGATATCGAGGATGGCGGGGCTGAA
Organism: Nioella aestuarii; assembly: GCF_050896395.1. Classification (NCBI taxonomy): domain Bacteria; kingdom Pseudomonadati; phylum Pseudomonadota; class Alphaproteobacteria; order Rhodobacterales; family Paracoccaceae; genus Nioella; species Nioella aestuarii. The sequence goes on from NZ_JBPBBA010000006.1 coordinate 57,144, forward strand.
CATTTCGCCCAGACCATCCGCGCCATTCGCCACCGCAGCCCCGGCACGACGATCGAGATTCTGACGCCCGATTTCATCCGCTGCGCGCCCGAGGCGCTTGAGGTCGTGGTTGCGGCAAAGCCTGACGTGTTCAACCACAATCTTGAAACCGTGCCGGGCCTTTACCCCGAGGTGCGTCCCGGTGCCCGCTACTTCCATTCGCTGCGTCTCTTGCAGCGGGTGAAGGAACTGGACCCGACCATGTTCACCAAATCCGGCATCATGGTGGGCCTGGGCGAGGACAGGCAGGCGGTGATTCAGGTCATGGAGGACATGCGCGCCGCCGATATCGACTTCCTGACCATTGGCCAGTACCTGCAACCGACGCCCAAGCACCATGCGGTCGACCGGTTTGTAACGCCCGAGGAATTCAAGGCCTATGAAAAGGCCGCCTACAACAAGGGTTTCCTGATGGTCTCGGCCACCCCCCTGACGCGATCGAGCTATCATGCGGGTGACGACTTCGCTCGATTGCGTGAAGCGCGGCTGAAGAAGCTGGGACAGGTCTGAAACGAACAACCCCGGCGCAAGGCCGGGGTTTTCTTTTGCGGGTACGTGTCGGGGATCAGGCGCCCCAATAAACGGGCGTGCCCGGATAATCTTCGATCGCCCATGATTCACCGCCCGATGCGTAGGTCGTGCCGTCGTTGCTCGTGTAGACGACGTTGCCAGTGGCCGGATCGACCAGTGGGCTGTCGAAGTTGTAGCCTTCGGGCATATCGGCGATGGCTTCCTGTTGCGCCCAGTAATAGGTGGCACCATTGTTGCCGGGTGCGAGGCCTGCGCCGATGTTGTAGTAGTCCTGCGATGTGCGGCCGCTCCAAGTCCAGGATCCGTCTCCGCCGCCACCAAAGCTGGTCGAGATGACCTGGTTTTCCATCTGGCTGCCGACGTCACCGCTTAGGTCTTCGACACCGGAACTGACCACAGCCATTGTGGCAAGGCCAAGGCCGACCAGACCGGCCGTCAGGACAACCCAATCGACCGTAACCGCGCCGCTTTCGTCGGATAAATAGTTTGTAACATATGACATTTTTCTGCTCTCCTAATCAGCGTAGCTCACGTCAACACTACTCTGCACAACGAATACCCTTCAAAGTTGAACGAACGAAGGAGACATGCGGGCCATTCCAAGGCAGCAGAAAATGACCTGCTATGTGTCAGGCATGATAAGGTGCGATCATTCACTGTATGCGAGAGGTGCAATATGCAATTTGACAGATTTGGATTGGACCTTTCGACAGACTCCGCTCTGGCTGCCAGTGCCTATCAGGATGGGGTCGACCTGTTCCTTGCCGGTCAATCCGGCGTGACAGAGGCGCTTCGAGCCGCACTCGCCGCCGATCCCGATTTCACCCCGGCCCATGTTGCCTTGGCCCGACATCACCAAAGCTTTGGCCACATGACACAATCGAAAGCGGCGCTTGATGCGGCGCGAGGGTGCGACTGCGCGCTGACCCCGCGCGAAGCGGCGCAGTTGGAGATTTTCGGCCACTTGATCGAAGGGCGTCCGGCAAAGGGCTATGCGCTGATCCGCGCGCATATCCTTGAATATCCCCGCGACGCGCTTGTCGCGCAGACCCTTCTGGGTGTGTTCAGCCTGATCGGCTTTTCTGGCCGGGTCGGGCGCGAGGCTGAGCATCTGGCAGTGGCCGAATACCTTGCACCGCATTACGAGGGCGATTGGTGGTTCCCTGCGCAGATGGCCTTTGCCCATTTGGAACTGGGACAGTTTCAGCAGGCGGAAATACAGATCGAACAGGCGCTTGCGGGCAACAAGGACAGCGCCCACGCTGCCCATATCCGCGCGCATCTTTACTACGAGGTCGGGGAAAGCGCCGAAGGGTTGGCGTTTCTAGGCACCTGGATGCGCGGCTATGACAGGGCCGGTCTGATGCATTGCCACAACAATTGGCACGTGGCGCTATGGACCATGGCCAGCGGTGATGAAGCCGGGATGTGGCGGGTTGTGGATGAGGATCTGGCCCCCGGTGTGTCGCAAAGCCCTGCGATCAATGTGGTGACTGATCTGGCGGCGCTTTACTACCGGGCGTCTCTGGCCGGGGTTGCGATCGGGGCGGAGCGTTGGAAGACGCTTGGGGATTATGCGCTTCAGGCCTTTCCCAAGCCAGGCATGGGCTTTGTCGATATTCATGCGGCTCTGATCCACGCCATGAGTGGAAATAAAGACGCGCTTGACCGGATCATCAGCGATGCCAAAGGACCGATTGGCGATCTGGTTCCGGGATGCGCCGAGGCGTTCCGCGCCATTGCCTCTCAGGATTGGGCGGGGGCCGAAGCTCGGTTGATTCCGGTGGTGGCGCAATCGGAACGGGTTGGCGGCAGCCGGGCGCAGCGCGACATTCTCGAATTCGCTTTGATGAACGCACAGATTCGTCAGGGCCGGGCGGAGGAGGCGCTGCGTCTTCTGGCCCTGCGCCGCCCCAATATCGACGCGCCGGTGCACCTGACCCACTGACGGCAAAGCGTTTTGCGATTTCACCATGTTGCGCTAGCATTCCCGCATTTAAGGGAGGTTTTGCCATGGTCCGCTTTCGCGTCCGTCTGACGGCTGCTGTCGTTTTTCTGTTGCTTTTTCCCCTGACGGTCCATGCCGATTGGCTGGAAGATGCCCGTGCGGCCTATTCAGCCGGCGACTATGCGACGGCACGGCAATTGTCTGAACCGATGGCCGAGGCGGGTGATCCCGCGGCGCTCAATATCCTCGGGGTGATCTATTTCCACGGTTCAGGCGTAGCGCAGGATACGCAGCGTGGGCTCGACTATTACGAAGCCGCTGCGGCGCAGGGATATGCGATTGCTCAGTCGAACCTGGCATGGATCTACTACAAGGGCGTGAATGGCGCCCCGCGAAACCTCGCCCGCGCCCGTGACCTGGCCGAGGCTGCCGCCGAAGCGGGCAATGCCGAAGCGTTGAATACGCTAGGTGCCATGTTCGAGGAAGGTGCTTTTTGCGATCCAGATTACGCCGCTGCCGTCGAGCATTACCGTCTGGCCATGGATGGCGGGTCTGCGGATGCGCACAGCAATCTGGGTGCGCTGTTCGCCCAGGGGCTTGGTGTGCCACAAGACGACACTCAGGCGCGGCTCCTGTTTGAACAGGCGGCCGCACTCGACCATGCGCAAGGCACCCGTAACCTGGCCTATTTGATGGAGCGAGGACGGGGTGGCCTACAGGATATTCCTGGCGCGATTGCGCTCTATCGGCGGGCGATTGAGCTTGGGTATGCCGGGGCGGGCAATGATCTTGGTATTCTGCTGATGAACGGTGCGGCAGGTCTGTCCCCAGACCCGGCTGCAGCGGCAGAGGCCTATGAACAGGGCACGGCATTGGGCCATGACTGGGCGCCAGCAAATCTGGGCTATCTGCTGTCGGACGGGGATGCGAGCGTTCCCGACGACATCGACCGGGCGGTGGTGCTTTATCATCTTGCCTATGAACGCGGGAATGCCGACGCCCTGTCGGACCTGGCCTACATGTACTGGGATGGTGAAGGTGTTGCGCAGGACCATGCCGAGGCGCGTCGGCTGTTGCGGATACTTGCCGATGATAATGTGCCGTCGGCGATTAGCGATCTGGGTTTCATGGAAGAAACCGGGCTGCTTGGGCCGGCCGATCTGACTGCTGCGGCCACGCTTTATGAGCAGGCTGCGCGGTTGGGCTATCCATTTGCGGCCTGGAACCTGGCCAGCCTTTTGCTGAACCCTGACAATCCTGCCGCCGATCCGGTCGAGGGCCATGCATGGTGTAACTGGGCGATAACGCGCGAGACCAACCCAGAGGAGCGCGCGCGCTACAGTGAGGATTGCGGAACTCTGCCAGAGAGTTTTGCGAATGAAGATGTCGAGGCCGTCGCCAGCCGTACGGAGGAGCTGCTGACGACCTATTGACCCTAATCAGGAGGAGACCATCATGAATATCAAAGCTCTTTCCGTTGCCGCAATGCTTTGCCTTGCGACCCCGCTTCACGCGCAGACCGCTGACGATGCCATACAGGCCTATCGCGATGGCGATTACGCGCAAGCGTTGGCGATTTCCCGGCCCCTGGCGAATTCAGGTGACGCCGTGGCACTGAACATGATGGGCATTCTCTACGAAAATGGCCTTGGGGTGCCTGCGGACGGATTCCGCGCGGCAAGCTATTATCAGGGTGCTGCCGATCAGGATCTGCCGCAGGCGCTGAACAATCTAGCCGACCACTATCTCGATGGCTGGGACGGGCAGGAGCCGCGCCCGGATCTGGCCATTCCGCTGTTGTTGCGGGCCGAGGGCATGGGCTATGCCGGTGTCTACAACAATCTGGGCGTATCCTATTTCGAGGGCCATTTCGGCACCCCGGATTCCCGTCGCGCGATGGAATATTTCCGCCGCTCCCATGAGGCAGGGTATGTAGACGGCACTGCCAATGTGGCTTGGATGTATGCCCATGGCGAAGGCGTCGCGGAAGATCAGATTGAAGCGCGGCGTTACTATGTTCTTGCCCACGAAAATGACGGGCCCCTTTGGGCTTTGGAAAACCTGGCGGACATGTGGCGCGAGGGCGAAGGCGGTCCGGTGGACTTGTCTCAGGCCGTTGCGCTTTATGAAGAGGCCGCCGAGCGGGGCAGCGCCTATGGGGCAAACTGGCTTGGATATTACTATGACAACGGCGAAGGCGGTCTGCCGGTCGATTACGAACGCGCCGTGGCGTATTTCCAGCTGGCGGCCGAACAGGGCAGCACGACGGGCTATTACAACCTTGGCTCGATGTATGAAGGCGGGCGCGGGGTCGAGGAAGACGCTGAAATGGCCCGCCACTACTATCAACTTGCCGCTGATCAGGGGGACGCGGAAGCGGCCTATGAGCTGGCGATCATGTATTGGCACGGGCAGCTTGGCTATGTCGATGAAATCGAGGCCCGTCGCATGATGGAGCTGGCGGTGGACCGCGAGGCGGAACTGGCCTTTGGCGATCTTGGTCTGATGTTGCGCAACGGTGTTGGCGGCGGGCGCGACCTGCTGCGGGCGGCCGAGATGTTCGAGCGTGGGCTTGCCGAAAATGACTCTCTGGCCTTCGTAAACATGGGCGAAGTCGTCTCCGACCCCGCATTTCCTGACCACGATCCGGTGCGCGGTTTGGCGCTGTGCCTGCGTGCGGTCGAGATCACCACGAACGAAGAACGGCAGGCGCAGTATGTTCGGCGCTGCAACCGGTTGGCACGCGTGCTTAGCCCCGCGCAGCAAAGCGACGCGCGGGCGATGGTTGGATCACTCTAGGGGCGGCAGTGCCTGAAGATAGGCCGCAATAGCGGCGCGGTCGGCGTCTGGCAGGTGGGCCATGTTCAGGATCACTTCGGCCATTTCGCCGCCGGCGCTGTCAAATTCGGGCGTGAACCCGTCGCGCAGGTAATTGGCGATGTCAGAGGCTGACCAGGTCAGTGCGGCGGGGGTGATATTGGGAATACGCCCCTCGCCTGACGGGTTCGGTGCCCCGGCCAGCCAATTGGCATAGTCCAACCCGCCAAGAGCGTTGCGAGGCGTGTGGCATTCACCGCAATGACCGAGCGATTCCACAAGGTAGCGCCCGCGCATCACCTCTGGGGACAGGTCATCGCCCTGCATCACCCAGTCATCCGATGCAAACAGCAGCTTCCAGCCCCCGAGCGAGCGGCGGATCGAAAAGGGAAAGCCCACGTCATGATCGCGCGAGGGTGTGGTATCGGCGGGCAGGGTCTGCATGAAGGCCCAAAGATCCTGCAAATCGGTCATGCCCGCGCGGGCATAGGTGGTGTAGGGAAAGGCGGGGAAGTAGTGCTGCCCCTCGGGGCTGACCCCGCGCATGACGGCGTTTAGGAAGTCGGCTTCTGACCAGCTGCCTATGCCATTCTCGACATCCATCGAGATATTGGGCGCATAGAACGTCCCGAAATCGGAAGGAAAGCCGCGGCCCCCGGCAAGGATCAGGCGCTCCTCCCCGTCTGCTTCCTCGGCTGCGTGGCAAGAGGCGCATCCGGCGGCCCAGAACACCAGTTCTCCATGTTCTGCATCCCCTTCGCGGGAGGGAATATCAGACGTTGAAAGCGGCGCAGGGGCGGTTAGATACCAGCCGATTGCGGCACCCAGAATAGCAAGACCGAGGAGAAACCGGAGAAATCGCATGTGAAAACAGCCTTTGATTGGGGCGGCCCTGCGCAAGTGCAGAGCAGCCCCAAGTCTAGATTATTCGTCGGATTGACGGAAGTTGCGGTGGCAGCTGCCACAAGAAGCTCCAAGCGGGCCGATTGCACCTTGCAGCGCCTCCAGCCCGTTACCAGCCGCGTCAGCCATGCCGCTGGCGGCGGCACCAAGGGCCATCCATTCCTCACCGAAGCCGCCCATGTTTTCCCAGATCGCGGGAAGGGCGCGGGTGGCATCGCCAAGCGCGGCATTGTCGGACCCTGCGGGCCAGAAGGGGCGGCCATCGACGGTGGTCATCGCTGCGATATTGTTGGCGGCGGTCTGTGCGGCCTCGGCGTCATAGTCGACATTGCCGCGGGCCATGCCACCAAGCACACCGATGTTGAAGGCAAGGATATCCATGTATCCCTGACGGGCGGCGATATGGCCTGCATATGGATTGTCGCCGTGGCCCGCGCCCTGGACCGTGGCGGCCAGAGGCAAAGTCAATGCTGCGGCAGCGAGAATGGATTTTGAGAAGATGCGCATGGGGACTCCCTAGTGAAAACGTGCGGTGCCACACAGCATCGCGGTATCAGGAGGTTTCACGCAAGGCCCTCACACTCGCCTCACGCGGGTGTGATCTGCACAGGTGATGTGCGAAAATGCAGAATTGCCTTGTGCGAAAATGCACTTCTTTGGCCAATGCTGCCCTCACTCCTCCGTGAACCGGACCTTGCCGATATGGCCGAGGTTGCGGTTGTTCTGGGCGTAGTCGATGCCGTAGCCGACGACAAATTCATCGGGGATCTCAAACCCGGTCCATGTGGCTTTCACTTCGACTTCGCGGCGCGAGGGCTTGTCGAGCAGCGCGATGGTTTCCAGACGGCGGGGATGACGGCTTTCCAGCAAGTGCAGCACGTGGTTCAGCGTGTGGCCGGTGTCGACGATATCTTCCACCACCAGCACGTCGCGGCCCTCGATCTCGCCCCGAATGTCTTTCAGGATGCGCACCTCGCGGCTGCTTTCCATGCCGCTGCCGTAAGAGGAGGTTTCGAGAAAATCGACCTCCACCGGCAGATTAAGTTCCCGCACCAGATCCGCGATGAAGACGAAACTGCCACGCAACAGCCCCACGACAACCAGCTTGTCGGTGCCCGCGAAGGCGCGTTCGATCTCTCGCGCAAGTTCCTCGATCCGCGCCGCGATGGCCTTGGCCGAGATCATCTTGTCCACTACGTAAGGTTTCTGCGCCATATCGCCCCTTTCAGGCGGCAAAACCGCCCCTGTCCCTTGAATTCTCGCAGGAACTTTAGGACATGGGGTGCACCCGAGGAAACCGGAAAAGACAGATGCCAAGCCACGCCGAAACCCGTCTGCTGCCCTACAGTGCAGCCCAGATGTATGATCTGGTGGCCGATGTGGCGCGCTATCCGCAGTTCATCCCGTGGATCATGGGCGCGCGGGTGCGGTCGGTGACGCCGATTGATGGCGGCGACGAGATGCTGGCGGATCTGGTGGTGGGCTTCAAGATGTTCCGGGAACGGTTTGGGTCTCGCGTGACGCTGCGCCCCGAAATGAGTGAGATCGACACGGAATATATCGATGGTCCGTTCAAGCACCTGATATCGCATTGGCGGTTCCGGGATATGCCGGAGGGCGGTTGCGAGGTTGGTTTTGACGTGGATTTCGAGTTCAAGAACAAACTCCTTCAAGGTGCGGCGGGGCTCTTCTTTCACGAGGCGATGATGCGGATCGTGCAGGCGTTTGAAGACCGCGCAAAGGTGCTTTACGCATAGCGCATGGCCAGCTAGCGTTTGCGCATGGCTTGGCGTGATACACCGCTGACGCGGCTTCTGAACATCGACTATCCGATCATCCAGGCCCCCATGGCCGGGGCCACCACACCAGCCATGGCAGCGGCGGCGGCGAATGCTGGAGCCATGGGGTCGCTCGGCTGCGCGATGATGGGGATCGAGACGATGACCGCGGAACTGCGCAGCGCGCAGGCCGGGACGAACCGCAGCCTCAACGTGAATTTCTTTGTCCATGACAGGCCCGTGCCCGATGAGGATCTGAATGCTGTCGTCGCGGCCCGTCTGGCCCCCTGGTATTACCGGTTGGGTGCAGGCGTGATGCAGTCCCCCGCCGATACGATCCCGGCTTTTGATGAGCTCTTCTGCGAAGCGGTGATCACCTGTCGGCCGACGGTGGCATCGTTCCATTTCGGCCTGCCGGATGCGATCTTGGTAGAGCGTCTGAAAGCGGCTGGCATTCTGATCCTGTCCTCGGCGACCTCTGCGGCAGAGGCCCGCTGGCTGGAAGATCACGGCGCTGACATCATCGTGGCTCAGGGGGCGGAGGCCGGGGGGCATAACGGCTGGTTCCTGCCGCGAAAGGGTGCCGATCTGACGGGCACCATGGCACTCGTTCCGCGCGTGGTTGATGCTGTCAGCGTGCCGGTGGTCGCCGCAGGAGGCATTGCTGACGGGCGCGGCGTGGCGGCAGCGCTGATGTTGGGGGCGGCCGGTGTGCAGGTGGGTACGGCCTTTCTGGCAACGCCGGAATGCGCAAGCCCCGAGGTTCACAAGCAAGCAATCGTCGCTGCAACAGGCGATGACACCATGGCCACACGGGCATATTCGGGGCGCTTGGCGCGCGGCGTGGTTAATGATTTCTCGCGCCAGATGGCCGACCATTCGGATTGGCCGGACTTTCCCCTTATGAATGTGGCAACCGGCCCAATCCGCGCGGCATCTGCCAAGGCAGGGCTGCCGGATGCGGTGGCCCTGTGGTCAGGGCAGGGGGCAGGGTTGGTGCGGGCCGAGACGACGGCAGAGGTGATCACCCGGCTGGTAGCAGAGACCGAGGCTGCGCTGGCACGAATTTGACGACACATCTCTCGGCGGGCGCTTTATGCTGTGCAAACCGCTGATATCCTTTCCCGCATTGGCAGAGGCCCCATGACCGAACCCCCCTTCACAGACGCGCTTGCCGCCTTCGCAGCTGCCCCGATCCAAAGTGCCGAAACCGCGCGTGATGTGCTGAGCCTGTCGCTGCTCGACTGGTGCGCGGTGGCGATCGCAGGTCGGCAGGAACCGGTTGCGCGGGTTATCCGGTCCTTGGCAGAGGAAGAGGGCGGCGCGCCTCAGGCCCATGCGATCGGGATGACGGCCCGTGTTCCGACGCGTATGGCGGCGCTGGTCAATGGCACGATCTCTCATGCGCTCGACTATGACGATACCCATTTTGCCCATATTGGCCATCCATCGGTGGCGGTGATTCCGGCTGCGCTGGCCCTTGGGGAGCGGGTCAGTGCAAGTGGCAGGGCGATACAGGAGGCTGCGCTGATCGGCGTCGAAGCCTCTGTTCGCGCGGGCCTCTGGCTCGGGCGCGGGCACTATCAGGCGGGGTTTCATCAGACCGCAACCGCGGGCGCTATCGGTGCGGGGCTGGCAGCGGGACGGCTGTTGGGGTTGGATAAGGGGGCGCTGGCCGATGTTATTGGCCTGTTGGGCACCCGTGCCTCGGGGCTGAAATCTCAGTTCGGAACCATGGGAAAACCTTATAATGCCGGCATTGCGGCGGCCAATGGGGTAGAGGCCGCTTTGCTGGTCGCCCATGGATTCGCCCCGCGCCGGGCGGGGTTAGAGGATGCTCAGGGGTTCGGGAAGACCCACCACGGGTCCGGGGATTTCGGGGCGCTGGAGGGGCTTGGGCAAAGCTGGCTATTCGAGCAGGTCAGCCACAAGTTCCATGCCTGCTGTCACGGGTTACATGCCGCTTTGGAGGCTATGGCAGACCTGTTGCCAGTGGACCCGGACGGTATCAGCGAGATCAGGATCGAGACCCATCCGCGCTGGCTGACTGTTTGCAACATTGCCGCGCCCAGAACCGGGTTGGAGGCCAAGTTCTCCTACGCTCACGTCATGGCGCTGGCCGCGCTTGGTCACGACACGGCGCGGCTGGAAAGCTTCACCGAAGCGTTGGCCCGTGATCCGCAGGTTGCAGCGCTGCGTGGCAAGGTGCGGGTTGTTCCGGATCAGGCCCTGCCAGAAACCGCCGCCCGCGTTCTGATCTCCGTGAACGGGGTCGCGCAAGAGGCCCACCATGATCTGTTGACCGCGATGCCCCTGGCCAGCCGCGCGGCCAAGGTGCGGGCCAAGGCGGTGGCGTTGCTTGGGGCGGATCGCGTCGCCGCGCTACATGCGCTGATAAATGAAAACGCCGCACCGGGAGAGATCGGTGCGGCGCTTTGCAAGCTGTGACAGGTCTGTCAGATCAGCTCGACATATCGTAGGCCCGTTCGCCATGGACGGTCAGATCGAGCCCGTTGGTCTCGGTTTCTGCATCGACGCGCAGGGGCGTGATGGCCTTGACGACAAACACCAGAACAACTGTCACGATGGCGGTGTAAACCCCGACGATAACCAGCGAGCCAAGCTGTGCGGCCCAGGCACCGGCGCCGAATACCGCGATCATGATCGTGCCGAAGATGCCGCCCACGCCATGCACCGCGAAGACATCCAGCGTGTCGTCGATCTTGGCCTTGTTGCGAATGAAGTTCACCGCTTCCTGACAGAGGATGCCAGCGACGGCCCCGATGATCAGCGCCTCAATCGGCCCCACGAAGCCAGAGGCCGGGGTGATCGAGGCCAGACCCGCGATGGTGCCGGTGACGACGCCCACAAGGGACACGGTGCCGTATTTGATCTTTTCCCACAGGCCCCAGGTCAACGAAGCGGTGGCAGCAGAAATATGCGTCACGGTCAGCGCCATGGCCGCGCCGCCATCGGCTGCCAGCTGCGAGCCGCCGTTGAAGCCAAACCAGCCTACCCACAGCATCGCCGCGCCGATCATCACATAGCCGGGATTATGCGGCGGCGTGGTGGTGTGGCGGCGCGCGCCAAGGAAGGCCGCGATGATCAGGGCCGCGAGGCCTGCAGTTTCATGCACCACGATGCCGCCGGCGAAGTCGCGCACGCCGACCTCTCCGAAGATACCGCCATCAGCCAGGAAGCCGCCGCCCCAGACCCAATGCACGACCGGCGCATAGCACAAGAGCATCCAAAGGGCGGAAAACAGCAGGACGAAGCCAAAACCGACCCGTTCCACATAGGCCCCGACGATCAGCGCCGGGGTGATGATTGCAAAGGTCATCTGGAAGGCGAAGAACAGAACCTCTGGCAAGGTGCCCGACAAGCTGTCGGCGGTGACACCGTTCAGGAACGCGCGGTCAAGCCCACCCCAGAACCCGTTGCCTGATCCGCCGAAGGCAATGGAATACCCAACTGCCAGCCACAGGGTGCTCATCAGGCAGGCAATCGCGTAGCAATGCATGAAGACGCTGAGCACGTTGCGCGCCCGAACCAGACCGCCGTAAAAGAGCGCCAGTCCCGGCAAGGTCATGAATAGAACCAACGCCGTGGCGACGATGATCCATGCTGTATCTGCTCCGTTCATGGTGAAATGTCCCTTCCCAAGCATGTTTTTTCAGCGGTTGAGCGCCGAAAAGCGGAAGGCAGGCAGATAAATAAAGAGGCAACCGGCATTTGAAGCGGTTAAAGAGGCGGCAATTCACAAACTGCGTAATTCTTGTGCGCAAATGCGGCGCTTTGCCAAAGACTCGTGCGCATCATGTCTGATGCTGTGAAGGATCATCTGCAGCGCGTGATCAACCGACGCCACGCGGACCCGATCGCGGCCAAGAGCGCCGAAATCCACTGTTTCCGTGCGCAGCCCGTTTGCCCAGGCAAGGCCAAAGCACACACGGCCCTCGGGTTTCGTGCCGGACCCGCCTGGACCTGCAATGCCAGTGATCGACACCGCGATTGTGGCCTGCGACCTCGCAAGCGCACCAGCCGCCATCTCTTTCGCGACTTGTTCAGACACGGCGCCAAACTCTTGAAGCGTCTCGGTTTGGACCCCCAGCATCTGCGCCTTTGCACGGTTCGTGTAGGTCACGAAGGCCCGGTCGAAGATATCCGACGACCCCGCAACGCTGGTAATTTCCCCTGCAACCAGCCCGCCTGTGCAGCTTTCCGCCGTGGCGATCACGTGACAGCCTTCTCGGGCCTCGTTCAGCAGTGTCTGTGCTAGCATCACAGCCGCCCCGGAAGATGCGCCAGCACTGCCAGAACCGCGACAACCATCATCGCAAGCCCGCCTGCAATGGCGTCGTCCAGCATCACTCCAAGAGCATCGCCGCGCCGGTCGGCAAGGCCTACGGGGCCAGGTTTCCAGATGTCGAACAGACGGAAGGCAAGGAACGCCGTCAGCACGCCGGGCCAAAGTGCAAAGAAATCCGTCCCCGCCATCATCGCACCATAGGACACTGGCCAAAGCGCAAGGAACATGCCCAGAACCTCGTCGATCACGATCTCGGACGGGTCTTTTTCGGCACTGTTCCGGGTCAGCTCGTTCGTCACCCACCAGCCTGCGATCGCCACGATCAGCGTAGCCGCCGCAAGGGCCACGAAGCCGCCAAGCTGGTGTAGCAGATAGGCCAGCGGTATGGCGGCAAGGCTGCCCCATGTGCCGGGGGCAGGGCGCAAAAGGCCAACGAAAAATACGGTGGCGATGAGACGGTTCATGTTTTCACCAATGTGACTGTGGCCATGGCGGCGATGCCTTCTTCACGGCCCGTGAAGCCGAGCCGTTCAGTCGTGGTCGCCTTGGCAGAGATGCGGTCAGGGTCTATGCGCAACAACTCTGCCAGCCGAGCGCGCATGGTCTGCGCATGGGGCCCGATCTTGGGCCGTTCGCACAGGAAGGTGAGATCGACATTGCTGATCGAAAATCCCTTTTCCGCTGCAAGATCAACCGCATGGGTCAGGAAAATGTGGCTTTCCGCACCTTTCCATTGTGGATCAGATGGCGGAAAATGGGTGCCGATATCGCCCTCAGCAAGCGCGCCGTAGATCGCGTCAGTCACCGTGTGCAAACCCACATCGGCATCGGAATGGCCAATCAGCCCGTGATCGTGGGGGATCTTTACACCACACAGCCAAACATGATCGCCGGGGCCGAAACGGTGCACGTCAAAGCCATTTCCGGTGCGAATGTCGATCATTCTCTCCGCCTCCAGTAGTCGTTCAGCGCGGGTAAAATCCTGCACCCGGGTCAGTTTCAGATTGTCCTCGTCACCTGGCGTGATGGCGATGTCGAGCCCATGCGCCAATGCGACTTCGACGTCGTCGGCGGCTCCACCGGGATGGGCGGCATGAGCGGCGCGGATGGCGGCAAGATGAAAGCCTTGCGGGGTCTGGGCACGGTAAAGCCCATCACGGGCACCGATGCGCTCAACCCTGTGATCCCCTCGCCAAAGGGCATCTACGACCGGCAGGCCAGGGGCCGCGCCCGGATGGGTCGACAGCGCGGCAATCACGCCGTCGATAACCCACCGGGAAACCAGGGGGCGAGCTGCGTCATGGATCAGCACGCAATCCGCATCGCCTGGCACCACATTCAGCCCGGCGCGGACGGACGCATCGCGGGTCGCTCCGCCATGAGTGGTGATGACAGGGTGTCCGAGTGAAGCCAATGCCAGTGCCAGAAGATCCGAGTCGTCAGGATGGTGGACAACAACGAGATCGTGCACCAGCGGATGAGACGCGAGCGCCCTTAGTGTTCGTGTCAGCACCATCTGATCCCCGAGCCTTTGATATTGCTTGGGAATATCGCCACCCGCCCGCAAGCCCCGACCTGCCGCCACAATCAGGGCGGCCACGCGCGGGTTGGAGGGATTGGGGGCGTCATGGGTCATGCCGTTCTGATAGGGCGAAAGTTGTCCCTGCACAATGTCGCTGAAATCCTGCTCTTGATTGCCTAAAAATTGAGCAACCAATGCGCGATGGAAGGTTTCGTCCGTGAAACCTTTGCAACCCCCTTTGAAACCTCCTACATCGTGGGGTGACTGCTCAAGGATTAATCACTTGTCCATTTTGCTGGCAGATAAGCCTCTTGCCCCACCGGTTTTTCTGGCCCCTTTGGCCGGAATCACCGATCTGCCGTTTCGCAACCTCGTGTCCGGTTTCGGAGCGGGCCTTGTCGTGTCGGAAATGGTCGCCAGCCAGGAAATGGTTGAGGCGAAGGCCAGTGTCCGCGCCCGTGCAGAGCTGGGTTTTGGATTGGACAACACCGCAGTGCAATTGGCCGGGCGCGAGGCATACTGGATGGCAGAGGCGGCGCGGCTGGCCGAAGGGCAGGGCGCGCGGATCATCGACATCAATATGGGCTGCCCGGCGAAAAAGGTCGTTAACGGCTATTCCGGCTCGGCTCTGATGAAAGATCTCGACCACGCACTTGGGTTGATCGAGGCCGTTGTGGGGGCGGTCAGCGTTCCGGTGACGCTGAAAACCCGGCTTGGCTGGGATGACGACCTGTTGAATGCGCCGGATCTGGCGCGACGGGCAGAGGCTGCGGGTATCCGCATGATCACCATTCACGGGCGCACTCGATGCCAGTTCTACAAAGGCGCTGCTGATTGGGCCGCGATCCGTGCGGTGAAACAGGCCGTGAGCATCCCGGTGATTGCCAATGGTGACATCATCGACAGCGACACGGCGGGCAAGGCGCTGCGCCTTTCCGGGGCTGATGGCGTCATGGTCGGGCGCGGCGCTCAGGGGCGGCCGTGGCAGTTGCAGCAGATCGCCCATGACCTTTTTGACGCCGCCGCGCCGGATATCCCCGAGGGCGACGCGCTGGCCGACATGATCGCGGAGCACTATCAGGCAATGCTGTCCTTTTACGGAGAGGTGCTCGGCGTTCGGGTGTCGCGCAAACATCTGGGCTGGTACATGGACGAGGCAGGAACTGCCAAACCCCTTCGTCGCGAGGTGCTGACCGCCAGCGACCCGGCCCGCGTGCTGCGGCTGATCCCCCGGATGCTGACAGAAGTTGAGGAGATGGCGGCATGATCGACCTTACGGCCACGCTCTGGACCTCTTTGCCGATTCCGGCGGTGATCATCGACGCAGAGGATCATATCGCCGATGTGAATCCGGCTGCTGAACAATTTCTAAACGCCTCGGCCCGGTCTCTTAAGGGCAGTCCGGTCTGGGACAAGATCTTTGTCGATGCACCGCTCGAAGAGGCATTTGCGCGGGTCCGGTCCGGCCGTGCACCGCTTTTTGTCAATGCGGTCGACGTAGGTACCGGCAGCCGCAAACCCGAAAGCTGCGATGTACAGATCGCGCCTTTGGCAGAACAGGGCGACCACGTTCTGGTTTTGCTTGAAAGCCGCGCTCTGGCGGGCAAGCTGCACCGGGCGCTGACCTCCAAATCCGCAGCGAAATCGGCCATTGGCATGGCCGAGATGCTGGCACATGAAATCAAGAACCCGCTGGCAGGCATCACCGGGGCGGCTCAGCTGATTTCCATGTCGGTGTCCGGTGAAGACCTTGAACTGACCGATCTGATCGTCGCCGAAACCCGGCGCATTGTGAAGCTGCTCGACCAGGTTGAAGAGTTCGGAAATGTCCGCCCCCCTGCTGTCAAGCCGGCGAATATTCATGATATTCTGGACCGCGCCAGGAAGTCTGCCGCCTTGGGCTTTGCCGCCCATATGCAGATCGAGGACGACTACGATCCGTCTTTGCCGATGACGATGGCCGACCCGGATCAGTTGCAGCAGGTATTTCTGAACCTGTTGAAAAATGCCGCCGAGGCGGGTCAGCAGGGCGGCACGATCCGCCTGCGCAGCTTCTATGAGCCGGGCCTAAGGGTGCGCCGCACCGACGGAACGCGGGGCGCCGTTCCGCTGCATGTGGAAATCAGCGACGACGGCCCCGGCATCAAGCCAGAGATCGCCGCCCATATCTTTGACCCGTTCGTATCCGGGCGGGAAAACGGCACCGGGCTGGGGCTGGCGCTGGTGTCCAAGATCATCGCCGAACACGACGGCTGGATTGCGGTGGACTCCGTACCCGGCAGAACCGTGTTTCGCATTTCTCTTCCGGTCGCGCCTTCGCGCCCGGCCAAACCGCAAGACCGCTGAGGACGACCAACCATGGATGGAACCGTACTAGTCGCCGATGATGACCGCACGATCCGAACTGTATTGACGCAGGCCCTGACCCGAGCGGGTTGCAAGGTCCATGCGACCTCATCGCTTGTGACGCTCATGAGATGGGTAGATGAGGGCAAGGGTGACCTTGTGATCTCGGATGTGATGATGCCTGACGGGAACGGCTTGGATATGCTGCCCAAGATCAGCGAGAAACGTCCCGGCCTTCCGGTCATTGTGATCTCGGCCCAAAACACCATCATGACAGCCATTCAGGCAACCGAAGCGGATGCCTATGACTATCTGCCCAAGCCCTTCGACCTGCCGGACCTGATGAAGCGATCAGCCCGCGCGCTGGAGCTGAAGCGCCGCGCCCCCGTGACGCGCACGTCTGGTGCGGCCAATGGCAATGCCCCGCAAGAAGATTTGCCGCTGGTCGGACGCACGGCCACAATGCAGGCGCTCTACCGGTTGGTGGCGCGGGTTATGAATGCCGAATTACCGGTCCTGATTACCGGTGAAAGCGGGACGGGCAAAAGCCTGATCGGCCGCGCGATCCACGATTTTTCCGACCGGCGCACATTGCCGTTCGTCACAGTAACCGCCGCTGACCTCGACGCCCCGGATGGGCCGCAACAGGTGTTGTCCCGCGTCCGGGACGGATCCTTGATGTTTGACGAGATCGGGGATTTCGACGATGCCTCCCAAGGCAAGATCGTCCGCATGTTGGACGGGTTCGGAGAAGGCGCGCCGCGCGTCATGGCGACCAGCCAGAAGGATCTGACAGAACGGATGGAGGCGGGAGCGTTTCGTCAGGATCTGTTCTATCGCCTGTCGGGCGTGACCATTGCGGTTCCGGCCCTGCGCGAGAGGGTGGATGACATCCCGCTGCTGGCAGAGCACTTCCTGGCCCGGTCCGAGCGCGACGGCCTTCCGACGCGCCGTATTTCGCCCGGCGCGATGGAAATGATCCGCGCCTACAGCTGGCCGGGTAATGTTCGTCAGCTGGAAAACACTGTGCGCCGCCTGACGGTGACGAGCCCGGTCGAGGTCATCGGCAAGCCAGAGGTCGAGGCAGTTCTGGGCAATCAGCCCGAGATTGAACCGTTGATCGGATCGAATGACGGAGAAAAGCTGTCGGCCTCCGTCGCCAAGCATCTGAAGCGGTATTTCGATCTGCATGGCGGTGTGTTGCCGCCCCCGGGCTTGTACACACGTATTCTGCGAGAGGTGGAACTGCCATTGATCGAGATCGCCCTCGATGCGACGGGGGGCAATCAGGCGAAATGCGCCGACCTTCTTGGTATCAACCGCAATACGCTGCGTAAGAAGATCACCGATCTGGATATTCGCGTGACTCGCCGCCGGAAGTTGATGTAAAACCGCAACAGTAGCGTTGCCCGCATGTGACGGCGGAAGATTGGCTACTCTATTTTGCGGTCGGGCGGGATTTCCGCCCAACATATGAGGCTTCTCCGGGTGGATACCCCTGCGCAGAGTGATGCAGATTCCCCACTGATGCGGTTGCTGGCCCTGCGCCAGCAGCGCCGTCTGCGCACCATCGGCACTTTTGCGCTTGTTTTGCTTGGGCCGGTTCTGGCGGTTGCGACCTTCCTGGTGATGGGGCCACTGGGGCAGGCGGTGGCTTCGCCCTCGCTGCGCCTGGTTTTGCTGGCGGATCTTGTCTACACGCTGGTTGTGGCGGCTCTGGTCTTTTACCGGATCGCAAAGATGATCGCCGCGCGGCGCGCGCATTCGGCAGGGTCGCGGCTGCACTTGCGGCTGACGGGCGTCTTCGTGCTGCTGGCGCTCCTGCCTACGGTCGCCGTTGCGGTCTTTGCCACCATCACCGTGAATATGGGGCTGGAGGGCTGGTTTTCCGACCGGGTGCGCAATGCGCTCGGCCATTCGGTGGAGGCCGCCCATGCCTATCAACAGGAACACCGAGATGACCTGAGCGAGGATGCTGTCGCTTTGGCGGCCTTCCTGAATCTCAACCGTCGAGCCACGCCGTTCCTTGCAGATGGTGATCTTCGTCAGCTTCTCAGTCAGGGACAGGGGGCCATTCAGCGCGGGTTGAAGGAAGCATATGTGATCGACGGCGGCGGCGAGATCCGGGCGCGGGGCGAACGCAGCTACCTGTTTGATTACGAGAGGCCGTCCGATGAAGATCTTGAGGCGGCCATCAATGGCGATGTGATCGTTATCGAGGATCGCACCACGAATGAATTCCGCGCCCTTGTGCGCTTAACCGCCTTTGCCGACCGCTATCTCTATATCAGTCGAGAGGTGGATGGACAGATCATCGCGCTGCTGGATGAAACGCAGGCTACTGTCGGGTTGTATCGCCAGCTGGAAAACGAACGGGGACAGTTCCTGTTTCAGTTCGGCCTGATTTACCTGGGGTTCGCGGTGATCCTGATTTTGGCCGCGATCTGGCTGGGGCTTTGGTTCGCCGAACGCCTGTCGCGCCCGGTTGGGCGCCTGGCCGGGGCCGCGCAACGCGTTGGTATCGGGGATCTCGATGTGCGCGTGCAGGAAGAAGAGGGCGACGATGAAATTGCCATGCTGGGGCGCCTGTTTAACCAGATGACCCGGCAATTGAAGGGCCAGCGCGATGCGCTGATCGAACAAAACGGCCGCACCGAAGAACGCCGCCGACAATTCGATTCCGTGCTGAGCTCGGTCACGTCCGGTGTAATAGGGCTGGATGCTGACGGGCGTATCGACTTCATGAACCGGTCGGCGATCCGTCTGCTCGATCTGGTCGAAGCGCGCGATCACGGGATCAGCCTGGCCGTTGCGGTGCCGGAATATGCCACCTTGTTCGACCGTTTGCGCGACCGGGCCGCACCAGTCGTGCAAGAGGAAATCAAGGTTACGCGCCGGGGGAAATTGGAAAGCCTGCTGGTGCGCATGTCGATGCGGCTGGATGAAAACGGTGAACTGGAGGGCTACGTGGTGGCCTTCGACGACGTGACCGATCTTGTCAGTGCGCAGCGCATGGCAGCCTGGGGGGATGTGGCCCGTCGCATCGCGCACGAAATCAAGAACCCGCTGACACCCATCCAGCTAAGTGCGGAACGGGTGCGGCGTAAATTCGGTAAGTTGCTGGAAGAGGCCGATGCCGAGCAGCTTGAGCAATTGACCGACGTGATCGTCCGCCAGACCAATGACCTGCGCCGGATCGTCGATGAGTTTTCCAAGTTTGCCCGGATGCCGGAACCCGAACGTCAGCCAGAAGATCTGACGCGACTTTTGTCCGATGCAGTGCTGCTGCAAAAAGCGGGCCAACCTGGAACCGTATTTGTCAGCGACATTCCCGATGGTCCGGTGAACGCCGATGTTGACGCGACCATGATCGGTCAGGCGCTGACCAACCTGATCAAGAATGGCGGAGAAGCCATTGAATCCTTGCAGGAAAAAGGTGCACCCGAAGGGCATATTCCCGAAATTCGCGTGTCGATGACATTGCAGCCTGACTCGGCCGTCATCACCATCAGCGACAACGGCATCGGCCTGCCGCCGGATCGGGCGCGGCTTTTCGAACCCTATGTGACGACGCGGGAAAAGGGGACCGGATTGGGCCTGCCGATCGTAAAGAAGATCATTGAAGAACATGGCGGGTCGCTGGACCTGCTGGATGCAGAGCCCTTTGCAGATGGCGCGCATCCGGGTGCCATGGCACGGATTGTGCTGCCACGCCTGTCTGAGGACGGAGGAGAAGCGATATGAGCGATATTCTGGTTGTCGATGACGAACGCGATATTCGAGAGCTGATTTGTGACATCCTTCAGGATGAAGGCTTTACGACCCGTATGGCGTCGAATTCCGATGAATGCATGGCCGAGCTGAACAAGGAGCCGCCGGGGATGATGATCCTCGATATCTGGCTCAAGGACAGCAACATGGACGGCATCGACATCCTGTCCCATGTGAAACGCGACAACCCCGATGTGCCGGTGGTCATCATTTCGGGCCATGGCAACATTGAGATTGCGGTGGCCGCAATCAAGCAAGGGGCCTTCGATTTCATTGAGAAGCCCTTCAATATCGACCAGCTTCTGGTGGTGATCCGCCGCGCGATGGAGGTCAGCCGCCTGCGTCGCGAAAATTCTGTGCTTCGCCGTCAGGATGGCCGGTCAGATGAGATGATCGGCGCGGGTGCGGCCTTCAAGACATTGAAATCACAGCTCGACAAAGTCACCAAGTCCAATGGGCGGGTGATGCTGACCGGCGGGCCGGGATCGGGCAAGGAAATCTCCGCCCGCTATATCCACGCCCATTCGGACCGCTCTGGCGCGCCCTTTGTGACGGTCAGTTCGGCCTCGGTATCGCCCGATCACATGGAAGAGGTGTTGTTTGGCCGCGAAAGTTCTGAACGTGGCGTCGAACAGGGCCTTCTGGAACAGGCGCATGGCGGCGTTGTGTTCTTTGACGAAATCGCTGACATGCCGCTTGGAACCCAGTCCAAGATCCTGCGAGTGCTGGTGGATCAAAGCTTTACCCGAGTTGGCGGCACGTCGAAGGTGCGGGTTGACCTGAGGGTGATTTCCTCGACCACGCGCGATCTGAAAGTGGAAATCGCGTCGGGGAACTTCCGCGAAGAGCTGTACCATCGTCTGAATGTTGTTCCGATTGATGTGCCGAGCCTAGAGGACCGCCGCGAGGATATCCCTGAACTGGCCCGCCATTTCATCGAACGGTTCAACCGAGAGCAGGGGTTGCCCCTGCGCGAGTTGGGGCAGGATGCCGAGGCGATGCTGCAAACCATGCGCTGGCCGGGCAATATCCGCGAGCTGCGCAACGTGATTGAACGGGTGCTGATCCTGGGTGAGGGGACTGGCCCGATCGAGGCGAAGGACTTGCCGGGGCAGGGGGCGGTGGCCAGCGAAGACGAACGGATTGCCCTGTCGCCTGGCCTGACGACGCTGCCGTTGCGCGAGGCGCGCGAACTGTTCGAGCGTCATTACCTGATGGCCCAGATCAACCGCTTCGGGGGCAATATCAGCCGCACCGCCAATTTCGTGGGGATGGAGCGCAGCGCACTGCACCGCAAGCTGAAATCTTTGGGCGTTGTGACAACCAACCGCGCGGGTGCGCGGGTGGCTCAGGTGGAAGACAGCGGCGATTGACTGGTCATGGATTGACGATCATCGACGCGCCGCCGTTGCGGATCACGCAGGTATCGTCTGTGAGGGGAGCCATGATGGTCGAGGGGCGCACCGGCTGATCCGAGGGGCACATCGGCAGGCTGACCCTCGCATAACCGCGCCCGCCCATGCACCCCGTGAAGGCCGTGGCGCGCAGGTCTTCGTTCAGATCGACTGAATATGGCTCGCCACCGGTCCAATGTCCTGCGCTGGTTACGCAGTTTCCGGCAGCGTCACAGGTTGTGGTGCCGGGGTGAAAAACGCGCGGAGTTAAGCGGGTGACAATCCGGGGCGGGTACGTGTTTTGCGCTTCGGCCTCGCATAATGCGGTATCTCTATCCCGAGCGGCAAGAGAGCGCCCCTCGGCATAATATTCAGTTACATTGCATGACGACAGCATAAGAAAGGTTGCGGCAATAGCGGCAGGACGGATCATGGTGGCCTCGGATCAAATAAAGCAATGGCCTGATCATACCCCGAATTCCTTACCGCGCCAGAGGCTCTGACCGGGGCTGGCAATTGACGGCTGTCCCCGTCTCTGCCATGCAGAGGACCCGGCCTGGTGGCCGGTCAGACGAGGACGGGCAAGGACCGATGAAGATCATCATTTGCGGGGCAGGTCAGGTCGGTTGGCAGATCGCCCGTCATCTTTCCGGTGAAAACAATGACGTCACCGTGGTTGATAACAATCCCGAACTGGTGCGCCGGGCAACAGATACGCTGGACGTTCAGGGCATTACCGGGTTTGCATCATACCCCGATGTGCTGGACAAGGCGGGCGCGCGCGATGCCGATATGATTATCGCCGCCACCTTCTCGGACGAGGTCAATATGGTCACGTGCCAGGTGGCCCATTCGATCTTTGCGGTGCCGCGCAAAATCGCCCGGCTGCGCGCTCAGAGCTATCTGACGGCGGTCTATTCCGATCTCTACCGACGGGAACACCTGCCGGTCGATGTTGTGATCAGCCCGGAACGAGAGGTCGCAAAGGCCGCATTGCGCCGGCTGGCGTCGCCATCGACCTTCGACACGGAATATTTTCTGGGCGGTGAGGCCATGCTGATGGGCATTCGGCTGGATGACGATTGCCCGGTTCTGAACACGCCGCTGAAACAGCTGTCCGAACTGTTCTCGACGCTTCGTGCCATTGTGGTCGGTGTGCGCCGCGACGGTACGCTGTTCGCCCCGGAACCGGGCGACCAGCTGTTCGCGGGCGATGAAATTTATGTCTTCACGCATGACAATGATGCGGCGCGGACGCTTGAAATTTTTGGCAAACCTGCACCGCGTCAGGAGCGGGTGGTGATCATTGGAGGGGGCAATGTCGGGCTGGCTGTGGCGCAGGAGCTGGAAAAGTCATCGTCCCGGATTCGCGCCCGCGTGATCGAGAAAAGCCGCGACCGCGCCGAACGCGCCGCGGATGCATTAAGCCGGACAATCGTGTTGCATGGCGACGGGCTTGATATCGAGATCCTGCGTGAAGCCGGGGTGGAACGCGCCGATGCTGTGTTGTGCGTTTCTGACGATGACAAGACAAACCTGCTGGCCTCGGTTCGGGCCAAGGCGGCGGGGGCGGGGATGGCCATTGCGCTGGTGAACGATCCGACCATGGTGCAGATGATGGATGCACTTGGCATCGACGCTTATGTGAATCCGCGCGCCACCACCGTTAGTTCCATCCTGCGCCATATCCGGCAAGGCCGGGTTCGCGGCGTCTATTCCATCGGTGACGCCGAGGCAGAGGTGATCGAGGCACAGGTTTTGTCGACATCTCCGATTGCGGGACGTGAATTGCGCGACATTGACGTACCCGAAGGGGCGCTAATCGGCGCGATCCGCAAGCGAGACAAGGTCATCCGACCCACCGGATCCACCCGCATCGAGGAGGGCGACACCGTCGCCATTTTCGCTCTCTCCAAGGATGTGCCTGCGGTCGAGGCCCTGCTGCGCGTCTCGGTCGATTTTTTCTGAGCCATGGGGCAGTTCCTTTCCAGATTGCCGTTGCTGGTCCTGCTGGTCGGGATCTGCGCATTGGCGATGCTGGTGCCCGCCGCCGTCGCGATGATCGAAGAGGAGTTTCGTGTCGGGCGCAGCTTTCTCTATTCCTCGATGTTGTTTTTCATCCTGACCTTGTTCCTGGGGTTTGCAACGCAAGGTATGAAACCGGTGACATCCGCCCGCAGCCACTTGGCGGGACTGGCCTTGGCCTATCTGCTCTTGCCTGCTGTTCTGGCCGTTCCATTGGCTGATGCCATTGGAAACACGCGGTATTTCAATGCCTATTTTGAGATGGTCTCGGCCCTGACAACAACGGGCGCCACTGTGTTTGACCCTGCGCGTCTTGGGGACGGGGAACATCTGTGGCGTGCTATCGTGGGGTGGCTTGGCGGGCTTTTGGTTTGGGTGACAGCGATGGCGGTCATGGCACCACTGAACCTTGGCGGATTTGAGGTTTCGTCAGAGGCGCAGGGTCGATTGCCCCTGTCCTCGGGCGCGCAGATGCAGGCCGCAGCTCCGGGCGTGCGAATGCGCCGGGCGGTTTCCTTTCTGGCCCCCACCTATATCGGCCTGACGGCGGTGTTATGGCTGTTGCAGATCCTGGCGGGCGAACAGGATTTGACGGCGCTGGCCCATGCCATGGCGGTCATGTCCACCTCTGGCATCTCGCCCGAGGGCGGGCTGAATGCCAATCCGGGCGGCTTCGTTTCAGAGCTGCTGCTGTTCTTCTTCTTCCTGTTTGCACTGACGCGGCACAGTTTTGCCGATCGCGTCACCCCAAATACCCCGCGTATGCTGTTTCAGGACCGGGAACTGCGCCTGGCGGTCTATGTGGTCGGGGCGTTGGTTGGGCTGTTCTTTCTGCGTCACTGGCTTGGCGCTTTGGAGGTCGAGGCCGGGTCCGAGGGCCGCACAGCCCTGGCGGCGATTTGGGGCAGCCTTTTCACCATCACCTCATTCGTGACCACCACCGGTTTTGTGTCCGACTACTGGGCCGAGGCGCGCAGCTGGTCTGGCCTGCCAACGCCAGGGCTTTTGCTGGTGGGGCTGGCCTTGATGGGGGGCGGGGCCGCGACGACTGCGGGCGGGATCAAGCTGATCCGGGTCTACGCGCTGTATAAACATGGCGCGCGGGAATTGGGTAAGTTGACCCATCCGCATTCGGTTGCATCTGGCGGGCGAATGGGCCGACGCATCAGACGTGAGGGCGCCTATATCGCCTGGGTGTTCTTCATGCTGTTCATTCTGTCGACGGCGGCTGTCATGTTTGCGTTGTCGATGACTGGGCAGGGGTTCGAAGAATCCTTCGTGCTGGCCGCTGCTGCCTTGTCCACAACCGGCCCGCTTGCCGCCTATGGTGGGGAATACCCGATTGTTTATGCCACGCTCAGCGATCCGGCAAAAATGGTGCTGATTGCGGCAATGATCCTGGGCCGACTGGAAACGCTTGCATTGATCGCCTTGTTCAACCCGGGTTTCTGGCGAATCTAGGCCGAAATGCTGCCTTTGCAGCAATCCAGAGCCAAGTTGCGGGAATCGGGGTGGAAATCCGCGAAAAACATGCACATACTCCGGTTCAGGTTTTCATCGCGTTCCACGATAAGGGACGGTAACAAAGAATAAGGCAAGGTTCCCGATGGCCGAAAGCAAGCAGAATCTGCAGGACGCGTTCCTGAATCATGTTCGCAAGACCAAGGTTCCGGTGACGATATTTCTGATTAATGGCGTAAAGCTTCAGGGCGTCATCACGTGGTTTGATAACTTTTGTGTCTTGTTGCGCCGCGACGGGCAATCGCAACTGGTTTACAAACACGCGATTTCCACCGTGATGCCGGCTCAGCCAATCAATCTTTATGACGGGGAAGAGTGAGCGCAACTGACCCTCTGGGAACTGGTCCGTCCGGTCCCACCCGCGCCATTGTTCTGCATCCCGACATTCAGTCGGATCGCGACCGCCGCATGGCGGGCCCCGCGTTGTCCGAGGCTGTCGCCCTAGCGGCCGCCCTGCCGGAGCTTGAGGTTGTCGGCGCAGAGGTCGTTCGTCTGCCAAAGGCGCAGCCCGGCCTGTTGTTCGGCAAAGGCAAAATCGCCGAGCTGAAGGCGAAGATTTCCGAGTCCGAGGCAGATCTGGTTCTGGTCGATGGCCCTGTGACACCGGTTCAGCAACGCAATCTGGAAAAGGAATGGGGCGTTAAGCTGCTTGACCGGACCGGATTGATTCTGGAGATCTTCGCAGATCGCGCCCGCACGCGGGAAGGCGTGTTGCAGGTGGAACTGGCGGCGCTGTCCTATCAGCGCACCCGGCTGGTCCGGGCCTGGACGCACCTTGAACGCCAGCGCGGCGGGCTTGGCTTCGTCGGCGGCCCCGGTGAAACCCAGATCGAGGCTGACCGGCGCGCTATTGACGAGGCGGTGACACGGATCAAGCGACAGCTTGGCAAGGTCGTGAAAACCCGGGCCCTGCACCGCGCTGCGCGCAAGAAGGTGCCTTATCCGGTGGTTGCGCTTGTGGGCTACACCAATGCCGGAAAATCCACCTTGTTCAATCGGTTAACCGGGGCAGAGGTGCTGGCCAAGGATATGTTGTTCGCCACACTCGACCCGACGATGCGGGCCGTTCAACTGGCAGACGGGACTGATGTCATCCTGTCGGATACTGTGGGCTTCATCTCGGATCTGCCAACGCAACTGGTCGCAGCCTTCCGCGCAACGCTCGAGGAAGTGCTGGACGCCGATCTGATCCTGCATGTGCGTGATGTGGCACATGCGGAAACCGAGGAGCAAGCGGCGGACGTGGCGGCGATTTTGGCCGATCTTGGCGTCAATCAGAACACCTCGATGATAGAGATCTGGAACAAGATCGACCTGTTGCCTGCAGACCGTCAGGACGAACTGACCGTTGCTGCCGCGAGACGAGAGGACGTGGTTGCGATCTCGGCCCTGACCGGCGCCGGGCTGGATGCGTTCCTTGAGACGGTCAGCGCCCATTTGGCGCCACCGCGTTTTGCGGGGGTGGTTGAATTGCCCTATTCCGCCGGTCGCGCGCGGGCCTGGCTGTATGACGCAGGTGTCGTGGAACATGAAAGCCAGGGGCAAGACGGCTATCGCTTTGACGTGTCCTGGACCGCGCGGCAGAAAAAGGCCTTTCATACGCTGTTGAAGGGTTAAGCCCAAGAGCACGGACTTGTTCCTGAAAGGGTGCCAGCCTAGGCTTGTGTGACAAAGCATTGGGACGGGGCAAGAAATTGGGTTTCTTTTCAGAGTATATTCCGCGCTCGGGCGACAAGGTGCTGACGAAATGGGCGCATTACTTCGAAGTCTATGAGCGTGAGTTAAGCCGCTTTCGTTCTCAGCCTGTCACGTTCATGGAAATCGGTGTGTTCCGGGGCGGCTCGCTGCCGATGTGGAAAGAGTTTTTCGCGCCGGGATCTAGCCTTGTCTTCATTGATATCGATCCCGATTGCAAAGCGCATCAGATCGAGGGAACCCATGTGGAGATTGGCAATCAGGGCGACCCGCAGTTTCTGGCTTCGCTTGCGGAAAAATACGGTCCTTTCGACATTGTGCTGGATGATGGAAGCCATCTTTGCCAGCATCAAATCGCCTCTTTCGAGGGGCTTTGGCCCCATCTGCGCAGCAGAGGGATTTATTTGGTCGAGGATTGTCACACGTCGTATTGGCCCGGTTTCGGCGGCGGATATCGCAACGAAGCGAGCTTTATTGAATACAGCAAGCGTCTGATTGATCGGATGCATTCCTGGTACACGGATCAAGACGCGCTGTTTCCCTTTGACCAAATGGCTCGAGAGCTGAACAGCATCCGGTTCTATGACAGCATCGTTGTGTGCGAAAAGTTGGACAAGCAGCAGCCTCCGACCTCGCTTGTCATTCAGAACGGGCAGGTTGAAGCCTCTCGCAAGGCGTTGAATGTCCGTAACCGGACGTCGGTTTTCGCCCAGAAAGACGGCCGGGGTTAGGCGCGGGCGCGGTCAGTCCCTCTGCAGGACCTCATTCAGAACGAACACTCTGATTGCCGAGGCAAGACCGCTTTGCAAACCGCGGTCCGCATCGACAAGGCCCGCCAGCTCATTGACGGAAACCCCGCGCGCTTCGGCAATGCGGCGGAATTCCAGCCAGAACGCTTCCTCCAGCGAAACGCTGGTGCGGTGGCCGTGCAAGGTAAGTGACCGTTTGACGGGGCGCGTGCTCATCCTGGCATTTGGCACCAAAACGCGGCCTCAGGAAAGCCTTTGCAGAAGCGGCGCTTCCCAGGGTTTTAGGGCAGGGCGGACTGCCTGATAGGCAGCCATCCGATCACCAAGGGCCCGCGCCAATGACATCTGGGTTCTTGGTGCCATCATTGCTAGCGTCCGGTACGAGGGTTGAAAGCTCTCCGTCTGCACGCCCTCGCAAAACAGCAATTCGTGCCGGTCGAGCAGCAGATGCACAAAGCTCACAGCACGCGCTGAGCGATTATGGAGAACGCGGTTTCCATCCACCAATCCCTTGGCAGGGGCCAGCATTTCTTCATTGTGAAACATCAGCGCCGCATCACCAATGCAGAACCGATGCTGCGAGGATACACGGATATCGCGGGCCGGTTGACCGGGGCCAAAGGCATCCTTTCGGATCAGTACCGGGTGCAGATCGCGCGCTACCCGTTTGAGACCGGGAATGTCGCTGCGCCCGATCCAGCGCAGGGCTTGAAGGCCGTTATCAGCAGTGTGAAGCAGATCACCTTCGCGCAACGCACCAGCAGGGATGGGTCCGCGCTTAGTCTCGATCCGGCAATCGGGGGTGAAGCAGACAACATCGTCATAGTCGATGCCGTCCATATCCTTCCAGCTGTTGGTCGGAAAGCACGAGATCGTGCAGCCCGCGTCGAAGGCCGATCCTTCCTGCGGGATTATGTAGTATCCGTCCGTTGTGTAGCTGTAGACCAGATCCTCGGTATGGACCTGTCCGTCACTGTCGACAAACTGGGTTTCGATCGTGCCCGACCATTGCACCTCATGGATATTTCCATCAATCGACACGGTTTCAGCACTGCCAGTGTCTTGGCCGGCCCAGTCCAATTGGTCGTCATCATCGGTCACGGTGAATTCCACCGTGCCGGAATATTGTGTGAATCCGGCCCATTTATAGGCCGTCAACTCATGCGTGGGCATCGCGAATCCCCAAGGCGTTGCTTCGGGTTCACTTTCGGACAAAGGGCTTGAGAAGGGGTTTACGCGTCTGTGTCGTCGCTGCTGCGATGCGCGTCTAGATCGCGCAAGGTCTTGTTCCGGCGGGCGGTTTCCAGTGATTTCTGGGCTTTCGTCCGACCGTGTTTCACAGCGTTTTCATCGGCACGGGCCTTGCGTTCAGCCCGTGCCTTTTGCTTTCTGAACCGGTTCAGGTTGACCGGCTCAGCCATTACGCCTTGGGGCCGATCATCTGTTCGGGCCGCACCACGCGGTCGAAGGTTTCCTCGTCCACGAAGCCAAGCGCAATGGCTTCTTCCTTCAGGGTCGTGCCGTTCTTATGCGCGGTTTTGGCGACCTTGGTGGCGTTGTCATAGCCGATGGTGGGCGCCAGCGCCGTCACCAGCATCAGGCTTTCCTGCATCAGCTTCTGGATGCGGGGACCGTTCGCTTCGATGCCAAGCAGCATACGCTCGGTGAAGCTGTCGGCCGCGTCGCCAATCAGCTGGATCGATTGCAGCAGGTTATAGGCCATCATCGGGTTGTAGACGTTGAGCTCGAAGTGGCCCTGGCTGCCCGCGAACTTGATCGCAGCATCGTTGCCCATGACATGGGCGGCGACCTGCGTCAGCGCTTCGGCCTGCGTGGGGTTCACCTTGCCCGGCATGATCGAGCTGCCCGGCTCGTTTTCGGGCAGGATCAGCTCGCCGAGACCGGACCGGGGGCCGGAGCCCAGAAGGCGGATATCGTTGGCGATCTTATAGCAGCTGCCCGCCACGGTCGCGAGGGCGCCGGACATGAAGACCATCGCGTCATGGGCGGCGAGAGCTTCAAACTTGTTGGGCGCGGTCACGAAGGGCAGGCCCGTGATTTCGGCCATATGCGTGGCAACGGCGCTGTCCCAGCCCACTTGCGTGTTGAGGCCAGTGCCGACGGCGGTGCCGCCCTGTGCAAGCTCATAGATGCCGGGCAGGCAGGCTTCCACACGGGCGATGCCCTGGCGGATCTGGTGGGCGTAGCCGGAAAACTCCTGGCCCAAGGTCAGCGGGGTCGCATCCTGGGTATGGGTGCGGCCGATCTTTATGATGTCCTTGAACTCCTCGGACTTGGCTTCCAGCCCTGAGAGCAGCTTCTGAAGCCCCGGTAGCAGGACGTCCCGCACGCTCATCGCGGTGGCGATATGCATGGCCGTGGGGAATGTATCGTTCGAGCTTTGGCCCATGTTGCAGTGATCGTTCGGATGCACAGGGTCCTTGGAGCCAATGACGCCGCCTAGGATTTCGATGGCGCGGTTGGCGATGACCTCGTTGGCGTTCATGTTCGACTGGGTTCCCGACCCTGTCTGCCAAACCACCAGCGGGAAGTTGTCGTCGAACTTGCCCTCGATGACTTCACCGGCGGCCTGAATGATCGCATCCGCCAGTTTGGCGTCGAGCTTGCCGGTGGCCTTATTCTCCATCGCGCAGGCTTTCTTGATCACGCCAAGCGCGCGCACGATGGCGACGGGCTGCTTTTCCCAGCCAATCGGGAAGTTCATGATGGAACGCTGCGTCTGCGCGCCCCAGTACTTGTCGGTGGGAACCTCGAGCGGTCCGAAGCTGTCGGTCTCAGAGCGGGTTGCGGTCATGGCTTGGCCTCCTGCAAAACGGGTTGCGACAGGCTATAAGCGTCCCGCGACACGGGGGCAATGATCGCAAAGCCCTGTTGGCGCAAACAGCCGCAGGCAACGGTCGCGGGGAAGGATCTTCGAAGATCCTTTCAAAGCCCTTGCAAGGGCTTTCCCCGCCCGGCCTCAGGCGTTGGGATAGGCGAAGCGGTAGACGCGGGCGGGGGGCAGGTTGCCCCAGATCTTGCGGCTGGTGGTCCAGGTCAGTCCCATGGCGGCGCGAATCTCGGCCTTTACGGGCGGTTTGGGCCCATAGGTGAATTGGATATAACTGCCCGTTGCGCCGACCTGCTTGAACGTTCCGCTCAGGATGGCATTCTGAAGATCATAGGGCATCGACAGCAGCGGCAGGCCCGAAACCACCGCCTGAGCGCCCTCGACCGGCAACTCCCCCACATCGCCTGCCGACATCTGGTAGACGTTGAGCCCCGGGAAATCCGCACGAAGACGCTCGCAAAACACCGGGTTCATTTCGATGGAGTGGACCATTTCCGCCGGGATGCCCCGGTCCAGAATCGCCTGAGTGATCCGCCCCGTGCCTGCACCCAATTCGATCACTGGCCCGCCGGCAGGATCCAGCGTTGCCGCCATTTCCGCCGACAGGGCGCGGGACGATGGGGCCAAAGCCACCACCTGATGGGGTTTTTTAAGGAGCTGGGTGATAAAAAGACCTAGATCGCCTGACATGGGCCGTTCCCGTTTGCGCTTTTTCCCGCGTCATAAGCCACGCTTGGTGACCCCATGCAAGGGACAAGGCCATGCGTCATGAAAGCGTCACACGAGATCAGTGATTCTTGCGGAACGTATCCAGTCTGACAACTTCCGCATCATGATGCGGTTCGGCCTCGGCGCCGCCGGCATCTTCTTCGTGCTCATCGCCCGGAGGCTCATCATCTGGCCCGTCTTCCACCTGCGTCTCGAACCGCAGGCCGAATTCCACCGACGGATCGACAAAGGTGAGGATGGAATCGAAGGGAATCCGCAGCGGCTCGGGGCTGTCGCCGAAGTTCAGCGTCACCCTGAAGCCATCGTCATCCACGCGCATATCGTCGAACCAGTGCTGGATCACGATTGTCATCTCGCCGGGATAGCGGTCCCGCAGCCAGGTGGCGATATCGACATCCGGATGGCGGGTGTCGAAGGTGATGAAGAAGTGGTGCTCTCCTGGCAGGCCGGTTTCCGACACACCTTCCAGAACGGTCTGAATAAGGCTCCGCATCGCGCGGTGCATCAGGCGCCCATAGGCGATGGAGTCGGAAGGTTCGTCAGTCATCCACAGCATCCCAGTCCAGTTGGCTCCACCATAGAAGATTCGGGGCCGATGAAAAGGTGCGAGAGACGCCGAGGCTGGACATTCCGGCAATGTCCGCAGTCAGCCCGCACCACCTGTTTCCATTTTTCACAGCCGATCCGCGTCTTTGCCCTATTATCACCAAGATAGGGGGGCAGTCTGCAGCCAATCAACATGCGAAAAAAGCTGGACAAAAGCTGTCATGACCCGAGCAGAGACGACCCCTGAGATAGGGGAAAACGATATCGCCATCGTTGGAATGGCCGCGCATCTTCCTGGGGCGGAGGACGTGCAGACCTATTGGCGAAACCTGCGCGATGGACTCGAATCCATCCGCAGGCTGAGTCGTGAGGAGTTGCTGGACGCCGGAGAGGCCCCGCATCTGATCGACCGGCCCGACTATGTGCCTGCCGCCGCCGTTCTGGACGGGTTCGAACGGTTCGACGCCGACTTTTTCGGGCTGTCGCCAAAAGAGGCCGCAATCATGGACCCGCAGCATCGCCAGTTTCTGGAAGTTGCCTGGGAAGCGATGGAGCAGGCAGGCCATGTTCCCGATAATTTCGTTGGAAATATAGGGGTTTACGCGGGCTGCGGCATGGGCAGCTATTTCTATTTCAACGTCTGTACCAACCGCGATCTGGTGGATCAGACCGGCATGTTCCTGCTGCGCCATACGGGCAATGACAAGGATTTCATGGCCACCCGCGTCAGCCACATCTTCGACCTGCGCGGCCCGTCGATCAACATGCAGACGGCCTGTTCAACCTCGTTGGTGGCGACCCATTATGCCTGTCAGGCGCTTCTGATGGGCGAATGCGACATGGCGCTCGCGGGCGGCGTGACGATCGAGCTGCCACACGCGCGCGGCTACCTGTTCAAAGAAGGGGAAATCCTGTCCCCGGACGGTCATTGCCACGCGTTTGATCACCGGGCCCAGGGCACGGTTTTCGGGTCCGGCGCGGGCTGCGTTGTGCTGCGCCGTGCAGCGGATGCGATCGCGGACGGGGATCACATTTGGGCCATAATCAAGGGCTCGGCAGTGAACAATGATGGCGCCGATAAGGCGGGCTACCTCGCGCCTTCCGTTGGTGGGCAGGCCGAGGCGATTGCCGAAGCGCAGGCTTTGGCCGGGATCAGCGCCGAGACCGTGGATTACGTCGAATGCCACGGCACCGGCACCTATCTTGGCGACCCGATTGAAGTCGCCGCACTGACCGATGCTTTTCGCCGGACGACCAATGCGGTCGGCAGCTGCCGCATCGGCTCGGTGAAGACCAATATCGGGCATCTCGATACGGCGGCGGGTGTGGCCAGCCTGATCAAAGCGTCGCTGGCGCTGCATCACAAACAGATCCCGCCTTCGCTTGGCTATGAAAAGCCAAACCCTGCAATCGGGTTCGATGGCTCCCCCTTTGTGATGAACGATCGCCTGACCGACTGGCCCCGGACCGACCACCCGGCGCGCGCCGGGGTAAATTCGCTTGGCGTAGGCGGCACCAACGCCCATGTGGTGCTGGAGGAAGCGCCGCAACGCGTGGCAAGCGAAGCATCCGATTTCCCCTTCCAGCTGCTCTGTCTTTCCGCACGCGGGAAATCTGCTCTGGAGGGCAATGCCGAACGGCTTGCCGCGCATTTGGAAGCGAACCCGGACGAAGACCTTGCCGACGTGGCATGGACACTCAAGGAAGGTCGCCGCGCATTTGAACGCCGTCGTGTGGTCGTGGCGGAAACGCCCGAGGAAGCTGCCGAAGCGCTGCGCGAAAACGATCCGCGCCGGGTCTTTACCCATGCGGTTGTGTCAGACACGCCAGAGATCACCTTCATGTTCCCCGGCGGCGGTGCACAATATGCAGGGATGGCGCGTGATCTCTATGAGACCGAGCCGGTTTTCGCCGACTGGATGGATCGTGGGTTTGAGGTGCTGGAACCCAAGCTCGATTTCGACATCCGCGCCCTTTGGCTGCCCGAACCGGGCGACGAGGACGCCGCAAATGAGCGGCTGAAGACGCCCTCTGTCCAGCTGCCGCTGATCATGATCGTGGAATACGCGCTGGCGCAGCTCTGGATGAGCTGGGGGGTAGAGCCCAAGGCGCTCATTGGCCATTCAATGGGCGAAAACACTGCCGCCTGCCTGGCTGGCGTGATGAGCTTCGAGGACTGTATCGGGCTGGTACACCTGCGGGGGCAGTTGATGGATTCGGTAGAACCCGGCGGTATGCTGTCGGTTGCCCTCAGCCCCGAGGCGCTGCAACCCTATCTGGGCGAAGACCTTGATCTGGCCGTGGTGAATGGCCCTGAACTGACGGTTGCCTCCGGCGCGGATGCCGCGTTGGACAAGCTGGCCGAGCGGCTGAAGGCCGAAGACATTCACTGCCAGCGCATTGCGATCAACATCGCCGCCCATTCCCGGTTGCTCGATCCGATTCTTGAGCGCTTTGGTGATTACCTGCGGTCCATCGACCTGCATGCGCCGCAGATTCCTGTGATCTCCAACCGGTCGGGCCAAATTCTCTCGGATGCCGAGGCGCAAAGCCCCGACTACTGGGTCAACCACCTGCGTGGCGCAGTGCGTTTTGCTGATGGTCTGGCCACGCTCGCGGAAAACCCGCATCGCGTGTATCTGGAGGTTGGTCCTGGCAAGGCACTCACGTCTCTCGCCGGTCAGCACCCTGCCATCGATGCCAACCAGGTCATCAACTCCCTGCGCCATCCCGATGATACCACCGCGGATGACGCCTATTTCCTCGCCACGCTTGGCCGGATCTGGGCTGTCGGCGGCAGTTTTGACTGGGGCCAGTACTGGGGCGAGGCGCGCAGGAACCGAGTGGTCCTGCCAACCTACTCCTTCCAAAAATCCCCCTATTTCATCGAACGGACAGCGCCGCAGATCGAAATCGGTAGTGACTGGCTGATGCGCGAGGACGACCCGGCGCAATGGGGTTGGAAACCAGTCTGGCGACCGACCTACGCACCCTGCGAGGTGGACCTTGCGGGCGATCTGTCAGACGCCGCACAGGAAAACTGGCTGATCTTCGCGGATGAGGCCGGGGTTGCCGACCAACTGGCTGACCGTCTGACCGACGCTGGTCATTCCGTGATACGCGTTTCCCCCGGCGATGCTTTCGCGCGCACCAGAACGGGCTTTGTGCTGCCCCCTGAACGGGGGCGCGAAGGCTATGACCAGCTTTTGCGCGCCTTGGCTGAAGACGGGACTCTGCCCACCCGAATCGCGCATATGTGGTTGCTGACCAAGGGCGAACATCACCGTCCGGGGTCTAGCTTCTTCCACCGGATGCAGGAACAGGGGTTCTGGTCGCTGTTTTATCTTTCGCAGGCTTGGGCCGACGAGGGCACCGGGCCGCTTCATATCGACGTGATCACCAACGGTGCCGCGCAGGTCAGGGCGGAGTCACTGCCACACGCTTCCAAGTCCACCATCATGGGGCCAGCTCGGGTGATCCCGCGTGAATTCCCCTCTCTGTCGGTTGCCGTGCTGGATGTTGATACGTTCGACTCCGCGCCGGTGCTGGAGGAGATGCTGTCCGTGCCTGCAAACCGTGTTGCAGCAGTTCGCGTTGGCAAAAGGTTTGAGCAGGGCTGGAAAAAGACGGAGCTGCCAGAGGCCGACACGCTTAACATCCGTGAAGGTGCGACTGTGCTTCTAACAGGTGGATATGGTGGTATCGGCACTACCGTGGCCGAGGAACTGATCCGTCGCCACAGGGCTAAGATCGTGCTTGTGTCCCGCAGCGGGTTGCCGCCGCGCGACCGCTGGTCGAGCCTTCTGAACAATGCCGCACCAACCGACCGGACAGCTGCACGTATCCGTGCCGTGAAGCGGTTGGAAGCCGCCGGAGGCGAGGTTCTGCCGCTCGCGGCGGATGTCTCAAACGTCGAGGAAATGCGCGCCGCCATCGCCGAGGCAGAGACGCGATTTGGCAAGATCAGTGGCGTGATCCACGCGGCGGGTGTCATTGACGATGCGCCGATCCTTGCAAAGTCGCCCTCTCGTATCGAGGACGTCTTCACGCCAAAGATCCACGGCACGCAGGTGCTGGATACTCTGTTCCCTGATGGCACGCTCGAATGGATGGTGCTCTTTTCCTCCAGTTCGACCGCAACCGCGCCCGCGGGGCAGGTGGACTACGTGGCCGCCAATGAATACCTCAACGCCTATGCCAAAGCGCGTGCAGGTGGCACGACCCGGGTGTTGGCAATTGATTGGGGGATCTGGTCGGATGTGGGCATGGCCGCCGAGTCGATGCAGGCGCGTGAGGCCGAGCCGCCAGCGCCGGTGCCCGTCAAGCTGCCGTTGCTCGATACCGCAGGCTTTGACGCCGATGGCAATCGTCGCTTCGAAGCCCAGTGGCGCCCGGAAAGCCGGTGGGTTCTGGACCAGCACCGGACCAAGGCTGGCGACGCACTGTTGCCCGGCACCGGTTATCTGGAGCTTGTGGCCGAGGCGTTGGAGGGGCAGGGTGAGGACCGGCCTTTCGAGATCCGTGACCTCTGGTTCCTGCGCCCTCTGCGGACTGAGGATCAGCAGACCACCCGAATTCGCCTGACCCTGCCGCGCAGCGCTCAGGGCTATGATGTCCGGGTCGAAAGCGCGCCCGAAGGCGCAGGATGGAACCTGAACGCCGAGGCTGGAATTCGCCTGTTGCCGATGGATCCGCCTGCGCGACTGGACATACCGGCTTTGGAGACCCGTTTGGGCGAGGTTACCCGCGCCGAACCTGGGCAAAGCCTGATCAGCCCGCAAGAGGCGCATCTGCGCTTCGGTGCGGGCTGGCGTGTGCTGCGTGAAACCCGGCTGGGGCAGGGCGAGGGAATGGCGCGACTGTCGCTGGAGGAACACGATAACCGCTGGCGTCTGCCTCCGGGCTTGGTGGATCTTGCGACCGGTTGGGCGATGGACCTGATCGAGGGGTATCGTCCCGATGCGCTCTGGGTGCCGGTGAACTATGCCTCGGTGAAGGTCTTTCGGGCCTTGCCGTCCGAGGTCATTTCATATGTTCGCAACGCCAGCGAGAACCTCGCAAGCGACCAAACGGCAAGCTTCGACATCACACTTACCGCGCCCGATGGCACGGTTTGCGTCCAGATCTCGGGCTTCACCATTCGTCGTCTTGTGGGCAACATCGCGTTCGCCGCAGCACCTGCCAAACAGGCCGAAACCGATGGCCCGCGTCCGCTTTCGCCTGCCGAAGAGCGCCTGCGCCACAACATCGCCCAAGGCATCAAGCCGGAGGAAGGGGCCAAGGCATTCCTCCAGGCTCTGGCCAGCCCGCTGCCGCGGGTGCTGATTTCTTCGCTCAATCTTGACGCGCTGATCGCACAGGCAGGAACCGAAGAGGCGCAAGCCAGCCAAGGCTTTGAGCGGCCCGAGCTAGACAGCGATTTTGTGGAACCGGAAGGCCCCATCGAGGAAACGCTTGCGGGCTTCTGGCGCGAGCTTTTGGGGGTCGCTCAGGTGGGGGCCGAGGACAGTTTCTTTGACCTCGGCGGCCATTCCCTGATTGCCGTTCGGCTTTTTGCCATGGTTAAGAAAACCTGGGCGGTGGACTTCCCGATTTCGGTTCTCTTCGAGGCCCCCACAATCCGCAAGATCGCAGGTTTGGTGGCCGCGCAGGGTGTTCGTACCGAGCCCGGCGAAGATGCGCCGAAACGCGAGGAACCCACCCGTCGCTTTACCCATCTTGTGCCCATGCATCAGGGTGAGGGTGGGCCCAAAACCCCCTTCTTCCTCGTTGCGGGGATGTTCGGAAACGTTCTGAACCTGCGCCACCTTGCGCATCTTCTGGGCCAGGATCGGCCGTTCTACGGGATGCAAGCCAAGGGGTTGTTCGGTGAGGATGAACCGCATCGCTCAGTCAAAGAGGCCGCGCGCGACTATATTTCCGAAATTCGGGCCATTCAGCCGCATGGGCCTTATTTGCTCGGCGGGTTCTCAGGTGGTGGCATCACCGCCTACGAGATTGCGCAGCAGCTGACCGCAGACGGTGAAGAAGTGGCAGCGCTGGTCATGCTCGACACACCCCTGCCGCAACGCCGAGAACTGTCGCGTGCCGACCGCATTGCCATCCAGATGCAGGAACTGCGGGCGGGCGGGTTTGCGTACCCGGTCAAATGGCTTGCGCGTCGGATCCGGTGGGAATTCGCCAAGCGTCGTCAGAAGACGGATGTTGAAGGCGATAGCCCCGTCTTCCACAACGCGGCAATCGAGGCGGCTTTCCTGGACTCTGTGGCAAGCTATCACTTACAGCCATGGCACGGACCGCTGACGTTGTTCCGTCCTCCGATGGTTGGCAAATGGACGCTTTCTGAGGGACGGCTGGTCAATTCGGAACGCGCTTATGTGACCCATGACAATGATTGGTCAGAATGGGCGCCGGAGCTTCAGGTGTTCGAGGTGCCGGGCGATCATGACTCCATGGTACTGGAGCCAAATGTGCGGGTATTGGCCGCGCGCATGGGCAAGGTGATTGAAGCTGCTGACCGTGCGCAGCAGATTGCGCAAGCGTGGGAGGGCAGCCATGCCGCCGAATAACCCCAAGCTGCTTACGGTTCTGCTCAACTGGCGCACAGCTGACATGACCCTGCGCGCGGCGGAAACCGCCTTGCGGGAAATGGAGGGAATCTCCGGGGAACTGGTGATTGTCGACAATGATTCTCAGGACGGATCATTTGAACAGATGACCCGGATTGTAAGCGAACGTGGATGGGCGCGAACCCGTGTGATCCAATCGGGCCGCAACGGCGGGTTCGGGGCGGGCAACAATGTCGGCATCCGGGCCGGTCTGTCGGACGGTACCCGCGCGGATTATGTCTATATCCTGAACTCCGACGCCTTTCCTGACCCCGGGGCGATCCGGGCTTTGCTGGACCATCTGCAAGCCCATCCCGATACCGGTTTCGCGGGCAGCTATATTCATGGCCCCGATGATGAACCGCACCTGACCACCTTTCGCTTTCCGACCATCGCAAGCGAATTCGAAGGTGCAGTACGGCTTGGCCCCATCAGCCGTTGGCTGCGCAACCAGGCGGTTCCGGTGCCGATTCCCGACAAGACGACCCGCGTCGATTGGCTGGCAGGAGCGAGCTTGATGATGCGGATGGAAGTGTTGGAGGAGATCGGTCTTTTTGATGAAAGTTTCTTTCTCTATTTCGAGGAGACAGATCTGTGCCATCGCGCAAAGAATGCCGGATACCCAACTGATTTTGTGAGAGAAAGCTCAGTCACGCATATCGGGTCGGTCTCTACCGGCATGAAGGAGTGGCAAGAGGTTCCAGGCTATTGGTTCGACTCTCGCCGGCACTATTTCGAAAAGACCCACGGCCGCGCCTATGCGCGCATCGCCACGCTGTCGCATCTGGCGGGCGGGGTTTTGCACCGGCTGCGCTGTGCGCTGACTGGCCGAAAACCGGCAGATCCGCCGCGTTTTTTGCGCAGTCTTTTGTCCCATGAATTCAAACAGACCCCGTCCGGGGCCGCCCAAGGGCGCAATCCAGCCCCCCGCATGACAGGAGTGTAGTCCTATGGCCCAGTTTTCCTCTCTTATTATCGGTCACGACACTTTGGCGCTGAACTGCGCGAAGATGCTTGCGGGCGCTGGTCATCCGATCCGCGCCGTTGTCAGCCGCTGCCCGGACTTCCGTGCGTGGGCGAAGGCCGAAGGGCTGCCCCTGATTGAGCCGGGCGAAAACTTGAAGGATCGACTTCAAGATATTGAATTTGAATGGATATTGTCGATTGCAAATCTCGATATTATCCCTGCTGATGTCCTGGCGTTGGCACGCGAAGGCGCGGTCAACTTTCACGATGGTCCCTTACCGGCCTATGCCGGTCTAAATGCCCCGGTCTGGGCGCTGCTGAACGGCGAAACCTCTCATGGTGTTACCTGGCATCGGATCGAAGGCGGTGTGGATGAGGGCAATATTCTGTCGCAACGGTCTGTCGAGATTGCACCGGGCGAAACGGCCCTGACGCTGAACACCAAGTGCTACGCAGCGGCTCTGGACAGTTTCTCCGAGGTCATCGCAGCCCTTTCGGAAGGGCGTGCAGAGGGAACCCAACAAGATCTTTCGCGCCGCAGCTACTATGCCCGGAACAGCCGTCCGAATGCTGGTGGACTAGTTGATATAACGCTTAGTATCAGTGAGATAACAGGCCTTGTTCATGCGTTGGATCATGGTGATTACTGGAACCCGCTGACCTGTCCAAAACTGGATACCGGAACCGAAATTCTGCTTGTTGGGGATGCCGAACGGGCCGATGGCACCGGCGTGCCCGGCACTGTGCTGGAAGTTACTGGCGGCACTGCCACCATCGCGGTGGCAGACGGTGCCGTGCGCTTCGGTCGGTTCCGCGCCGCTGATGGCGCGCCAGTCATACTGGCCGATCATCTTGGCGCTGGCCATCAGCTGCCGACGGACCAGAACCGCGCCGGAATTACTGAGGCAATGGCCGCCGTTGCCCCGAGCGACCCTTTTTGGCGCAAGCGGCTAGAAGCCATGGTTCCCGCAAGCTTTGCTTTCCATCCGGGATCGGGGAGCGGGAAGGCGACCCGGCGGGTTGTGCTGCCTGATGGCGTAAATGCGCGTCAGGCCTTGGCGCGGTTCGCAATGCTGGCGCTTCGCAAGGGTGAGGGAGAAGCCGTCGATCT
This sequence comes from Nioella aestuarii, assembly GCF_050896395.1. NCBI lineage: Bacteria > Pseudomonadati > Pseudomonadota > Alphaproteobacteria > Rhodobacterales > Paracoccaceae > Nioella > Nioella aestuarii. The sequence continues at coordinate 97,303 of NZ_JBPBBA010000006.1, forward strand.
GGCCCTGCAAATGCCAACGGCCATGCCGGGCTACATCACGCCTTGGGTGCCGGTTACCATTGATCCTGACGGCAATCTGGAAGAGGCAGAACAGCGGTTCACGGCACGCATTGACGCTGCTCGCGCGAAAGGCCCGTTCGCAACCGACCTGCCTGCCCGCATTCCGGGGATGTCCGGTCTGACGGTGCCCGCTTTCGCCATCGGTCATGACCCGGTTCCCGGCGCCGCCCTGACACTGTCGGAAGACGGTCAGACCCTTATGGCTGATACAGCTCAGGTGACCGAGCCGGAGCTGGATCTGATCGCCGCCCGGCTGGAACATGTGCTGACAGCAGATCCGGCAACGCCGGTGGCTGAGCTGTCCATCGTGCCCGATTGCGAGCGGCAGAAACTGATCCACGACTGGAACGCCACTGATACGGACTATGACCGTGCCCATTGCATCCACCAGATGTTCGAAACCCAGGCTGCAAAGACGCCGGACGCGACCGCACTGATTTTCGAGGGTGAACAGCTGACATATGCGCAGCTCAATACCCGCGCCAACCGCGTGGCGCATGTATTGGCCGGGCTTGGGGTGCGACGGGGTGATCTTGTAGGGCTCAATATCCGCCGGTCAGCCGACCTGCTGATTGGGGCCATTGCCATCCACAAGGCGGGTGGGGCGTATGTGCCGCTTGATCCCGACTATCCGGCGGACCGTGTGGCGCTTTACGTTGAAGACAGCGGCGCGAAGGTGATCCTGACCGAAGCGGAGCTGACCGCGCATTTGCCCCCGCATCAGGCCCAGGTGCTGGAAATTGACCGCGATCCGCGAATTGCCTCGGCCCCGGATACGGACCCTGACAGCGGTGTCACATCAGAAGATCTGGCCTATCTGATCTATACCTCCGGGTCCACCGGACGGCCCAAGGGCGTTATGATCGAACATCGCAATGTCTCGAACTTCTTCACCGGCATGGACGGGCGCATTGACCATGAAAGCGGCGGTGTCTGGCTGGCCGTTACCAGCCTGTCCTTCGATATTTCAGTGTTGGAGCTGTTCTGGACCCTCGCGCGGGGGTTCACGGTCGTCATCTCGGGCGATGAAAACCGCACGCTGGTCAGCAATGGGCGCATCGGCCAGACCGGTCGGGGAATGGATTTTTCCCTGTTCTACTGGGGGAATGATGACGGTGTGGGTCGTGATAAATACGCAATGCTGCTAGAAGGCGCGACGTTTGCCGACCAGAACGGCTTTTGCGCGGTCTGGACGCCGGAACGCCATTTCCACGCCTTTGGCGGGCCTTACCCGAACCCCTCGGTTACTGGGGCTGCCGTTGCGGCTGTGACGCGCAATCTGTCGGTGCGCGCAGGATCCTGCGTTGCTCCGCTGCACCACCCGGCAAGGATTGCCGAGGAATGGGCGGTGATCGACAACCTCACGAACGGGCGTGCTGCGATTGGAATTGCCAGCGGCTGGCAACCGCATGATTTCGTGCTGAGGCCCGAAAACACGCCACCCAACAACAAACCGGCAATGTATGACGCGATCGACAAACTGCGGGCTTTGTGGCGGGGAGAGGAAGTCGCCTTCCCAATGGCGGACGGATCCGAACACAAGGTCATAACGCAACCGCGCCCCGTGTCGAAGGAACTGGCTATCTGGGTCACGACCGCAGGCAACCCTGACACCTGGCGAGAGGCCGGAGAAATCGGGGCCAATGTGCTGACGCACCTTCTGGGCCAGTCGGTTGATGAGGTCGGTGAAAAGATCAAGATCTACCATGATGCGCTGCGCGCCGGTGGCCGCAACCCTGCAGATCACACTGTCACGCTGATGCTGCATTCCTACCTTGCGCAGGACCGCGAGGAGGCGAGAGAGGTCGCGCGTGGTCCTATGAAGGATTATCTGCGTTCGGCCGCCGGGTTGATCAAACAGTTTGCCTGGGCCTTCCCGGCGTTCAAGAAACCCAAGGGCGTAAACAATCCGATGCAGCTCGACCTTGGGGTGCTGTCAGAGGAAGAGCTGGAAGCGATCCTCGATTTCGCGTTCGAGCGCTATTTCAACGATAGCGGGCTGTTCGGAACCGTTGAGGATGCGCTTGACCGGGTTGAGCAGTTGAAGCGGATCGGTGTGGATGAGATTGCCTGCCTGATCGACTATGGCATTGAACGGCAAAAGGTCCTTGAGGGGCTGAAGCCGGTGGCCGAGGTGCTGAAGCGCGCCAATCAGGGTGATGCGCTGGCCGAGGATGACTTCTCCATCGCAGCGCAGATCATTCGCCATGGCGTGACCCATCTGCAATGCACGCCTTCGATGGCGCGGATGCTGGTCAGCAACGATGAGGCAAAGATGGCCTTGGCCCGCGTAAAACACCTGATGGTGGGCGGCGAGGCGCTGCCTGGGTCTCTGGTGGCAGAGCTTCAGTCCGCGACAGACGCCCATATCGAAAACATGTATGGCCCGACCGAGACCACGATCTGGTCGACAACCCAGACAGCTACGGGCGGCGAGGGGATCACGGGCGTCGGCACGCCAATTGCCAACACGCAGGTCTATGTACTTGACGAGGCGATGCAGCCGGTTCCCATCGGTGTGCCGGGAGAGCTTTACATAGGCGGAGAGGGTGTAGCGCGCGGATACTGGCAGCGGCCGGACCTGACGGCAGATCGCTTTCTGGACGATCCGTTCAAATCCGGCAACCGCGTCTATCGCACTGGAGACCTGGTGCGCTGGCGCGCCGATGGCGGGCTCGATTTCCTTGGACGGGCGGATCATCAGATCAAGCTGCGTGGATACCGGATCGAGATGGGAGAGATCGAGACCCAAATCGACGCGGTGCCAGGGGTGCGCCAATCCGTTGTGATTCCACGCGAGGACACACCGGGCAATGTTCAGCTTGTGGGCTATTACCTGGAAACGGCGCCGGTTGATCCCGCCAAGATCCGTGATCATTTGGCGGCAGAACTGCCGGCGCATATGGTGCCCGCGCATTTCGTCCGGCTTGATGCCTTTCCGTTGACACCGAACAAGAAAATCGACCGCAAGGCGCTGCCCGCGCCACGCGCCCGTGCAGTGACGCCCACCAATGTCACTCCGATCACGCAATCAGCCAGCACCGCAGGCCGTATCGCCGCGATCTGGACAAAGATACTGGGCGTCGAAGGCATCGGCCCGCAGGATCATTTCTTCGATCTTGGTGGCCATTCGCTTCTGGCGGTGCAGGCGCATCGCGATATTCGGGCGGAGCTCGGGGCGGATCGGCTCTCGATCACCGATATCTTCCGCTTCCCGGTGCTGTCCGCTCTGGCGGCCGAGGTCGACCGGCTGGTTCGTGGCGACACGACTGAACCTGAAACACCCAAACCGGCCAGCACGCCTGATCGGGCGATCAACCGGGCCGAGGCAATGTCTCGTCGTCGCCAGATGCGCGCCGCCAGAGCGGGAAGGGGATAACACATGTTTGGTGACCTGATTGAAGCCGGTTGGCGCGGCAGTATGCTTGGCTATGGCGAGGCGCGTGTTGGTGATGGCCATGACTTCTGGCCCGGTGAATCCCGTGCCCTCGCGCGGGCCACCCCGGCCAGGCAAGCCGAATTTGCCGCTGGCCGCGCGGCGGCCCGTCAGGCTTTTCGTGCCATCGGCATGGTGCCCTATGCGATCCCGATGGGGGCAGATCGGGCGCCGGTTTGGCCAAATGGCATCGTCGGATCCATCACCCATCACGAAGGCCGGTGCATGGCGGTCATCGCGCGTCGATCCGTTTTGGCGGGGCTGGGGCTGGACCTCGCCGCGCTTGATCCGCTGGCCGAGGATCTGTGGCCGGCGGTTTTAACCGAGGTCGACCGCAACTGGTTGTCTATGCAAGAAAAATCCCTGCGTGGCGGCTATGCGCAAGTGATCTTTTCCGCCAAGGAAGCCACCTACAAGGCGCTCTATCCGCAATCGCGCCGGGTGGTTGGGTTTGATGCCATGGACATCGTCCCGGACCTTGCAAGAAACCGGTTCACGGCCGTTCTGCGCATTCCCTTTGGTCCATATCCCGCTGGCAGCAGCCTGCTCGGGCAGGTGTTCTGCCGCGACGGATTGATCTGCACTCTGATGGCCCTGCCAATTTCGGGTGAATGTGGCGGGATTGTGGCGAAAAATGCCGAATTGGAAATGCAGTGTTTCCAGCCTGAAACGGTCTAAACCTTGGAAATTTGACAGAAACTCATCTAAACTAGGGCAAGGATATGGCAGCGCGGGGGCGGTTGCCGCCTTTTTTGACCAGCCCGGGTTTCGGGCGTTGATACAAGCCTGCCGTTTGGCACCAGCAAATTTGATCGGAAGGACTGCCCCCAATGGGTCCGATATCATCAATCTGGGATATCCCGCGCATCATGATCCGTCGGATCTGGGTGATCTTGCTGATCGTTCTTGTGGGCATTCCTTCTGTGCTTTTCTACGCGCTAAGCCAGCCGCGAGTTTATGAAGCTACGGCCGTGGTCCAGATCGAAGCTGCGCAGGTGGTGGAACGTCTGACAAGCCAAACCGGGGGCGGCGCAGCCAGCGGCACATTGAATCCGAACAGCGAACTGGAACTGATCGAGCAGCAGCTGATGTCGCGCGATCATATCCTGAGTATTCTGGATGAATTTCAGCTGTTCGTGGGAATTCCTTCTGTCACTGAACGCGTGGCTCTTGTGCGCCGCGCAGTGCAGATTGTCGAGTTGATCGATCCCGAACAGGCCTGGCGCCCTGATGCGCAGCCTTCGGGCCTGGTGATCACGGTGCGCCTGGACGATCCTGACATTGCCGCTGCAATCGCCAACACTTTCCTTGATCGGGTGCTGGAGGAGGCGCAGGAACGCACCTCTGGTCGGACTGCACGGACGCTGGAATTCCTGGTGGCCGAAGAATCGCGCCTGACCGGTGAAATCGAGGATCTGGAATTCGCGTATTCGGAGTTTCGGCAGGCCAATGCGGGCGCGCTGCCTGCGGCCATCGCCTCGCAACGCACACAGCTATCACGCCTGGAACAAAGCCGGATCGACATCGAAGAACAGATTATTGAGCTGGAAAGCGAAAGCGGCAGGCTGCTGGCAGAGGCGCGGTTGCGGCAGCAGGAGCTTCTCAATCAGCGCCTTGGATTGGTGACTGATGCCATAGCCGAGATTCAAGCCGTTCTGGCCACTGCACCGGAAGTGGAACGTCAGACCCATGTCTACGACCGCCAGCTGGCCCAATTGCAGGAAGAACTTGGCGTCATCACCGAACGCCGGGCACAGGCCGCGATGAACCAGCTTCTGGAAGTCCGCAATCAGGCAGAACGGTTCGAGGTTCTGGAAACCGCCATTCCGCCGGAATATCCCGTCTCGACCAGCCGCAAGAAACTGGCTCTTGCCGGTGGTGTTATGGTGGCGCTCCTTGCCTGCGCGGCTGCCTTGACGCTGGAAATCCTCGACGGTCGCCTGCGTAGTGCGCGCCAGTTCGAGAAAGAGCTTGGTGTTCAACCGGTTATCGTCATCCCTAACCTGCGCAGCCAGCGTCAGGTCCGTCGGGGGCGGGTGCTTTGGATTGGTGTGGTGACGGCAATTGTTGTCGGGGCTGCCGGATATCTTGGCGGATGGTTCCGCAACATAGCAGACCGGATGCCGCGGGCGCAGAACCGTCAGCTTGCTGTTGTCATGCGGCGCACGACGCGCAACTGATCAGCCGCCATAGCCATAGCCGGGCTCTTCATCCACCTCGGCCTTGTTCATAACGACGCCCAAGATCGGCAGATCGTCGCCAAGACGGCGCTGAACCTCTCGTACGTCGCGCGCGCGGGTTTCGCCGCCGCCCACGACCAGCAACACACAGTCGATATGCGAGCGAAAGGCCAGCACGTCATCCATCGCAAGGGCAGGGGGCAGATCGTACAAGATCAGGTCCGCCCCTAGCTCCTCCTGCATTCGGTTCAGGATGGTGGTGGTGTTCGGGTGTTGCAAAAGCTCTGCGGCGAAAGGATCGGTTCGACCATTGACACCAAGCGCCAGACGATCGCCGATATTCAGCATATTGGGTGCAAAGCTGGACAGGTAGGTGGCAGAGTCTATTTCACCACGCAGAAAATCAGCGGTCCCGGGCATGTCGCGCAGGCCCAAAATGCGCGCAAGTCCAGGGCGGCGCAGGTCCATGTCGATCAAAGCCGTGCGAAGATCGCTCAGCCGTGACAGGCTGATGGCCAGGTTGATGGCCGTAAAGCTTTTGCCATTTCCGGGATTGGGTGAGGTGATGCCGATCCGGCTCCAGCCATGTTCCCGCATGGCTTGCACAATGCGGGTCCGCAGCACATCGAACGCCCCGTGAACGGGGTCGTGCCGGCTGGCAGTGATCACCAGATTTCGATCGAGTCGGGCGGGTTCCACCGGGATTCGAGGAAGGCGGTCCCAGATATCGGTTTCAGGGGAACGACCGGCAGGTGCGGGCCTTTCGGGCGTTTGTTCCCCTGCTTCGGTGTCCTGACCCAAAGGCTGATCGGCGGTCAACGCCTCGCGCAGCCGCCGTTCCAACGCCCGGCGGCGCCGGTCGCTGTCGCTCAGCCCTTTATGGGAGCCGGTAGTGGGGCGGTTACTGCTCATACTGTCTCAAGTCCTGTTTATTGGCCGGAGATCCGGCACTCACTGTTATATAGGCCAAGTTTGGCACAATTAAGCCCCTCGACCGAATTGGCTCAGACCCCGAACAGCGCCTTGGCGTTCAAAGCGCGGCTCAGGAAACGTGCGCGGTCGGCCTCTGGCTGCCATCCGAGCACCCGCTTTGGCTGGCTGTTGTCAAACCGGGCCAGATGCGCCCGCGACTTCCAGTCCGCAAGCGACGGTCTGACCGCATTGCGCCGTCCAAGCGCATAGCGTTTGAGCGCATATTTCACCCCATCCGCCAGCCACATCGCCGTCAGATTGCCGGAACTGACCTGCATTCGCGCGCCGAGCTTGTCGTGGATGGCCTCAAAATACTCGCGCCCGGTCAGAAGATGTTCGCCCGTCAGGTTAAAGCTTCGCCCAATTGCCGCATCACGATCCATCATTGCAATCAGCCCCTCCGACAGGTCGTCGGCCAGCACGAAGGGCAGGATGTTGCGCCCGTTGCCCCAGAGCTTGACCGCACCCGCGCCGTGCCAGCGTCCGATCCCCCAATGCTGCAATGGCCCGTCGCCGCCCACCACGATGCCGGGGCGCGCGATGACCAGCGGCAACCCGTCCTGGCGGTGCATCCGCATCAGCCGCCGTTCACATTCGGCCTTTGATCGCGCATAGAGATTGCGCGCCTCGATATCCCCGAAGCCTGTGGCCTCGGTGATCATCCCGTCGGGGTCTGACATGTCGTAAGAGGCAATGGTGCCGGTATAAACAAGCCGCGACACACCCGCCTGCAACGCAGCTTCACCGATGCGCACGGCGGTGCCGACATCGTTCTTCAACGCGTCCTCCCACGTGTCATCCATGGATTTCGCAAGGTTATAGACGGTGTGAATACCCTCCATCGCTTCTGTGATGCCGGCTTTGTCTTCCAAGGAGACGGGGCAGGTTTCCACATGATCGGCAATGTCCGCAAAGGGCCCATGCGCCCCGCGTGACAGCACCCGGACATCATGGCCTTCCGCCACCAAAGCCCGCGTCAAGTTACGACCGATATAGCCGGTGCCGCCAATAACCATCACGCCGGGGCGCGGGGTGCCAGTGATGACCGCAGGCGCGGGCTGAGCCGGGATCAGGGCCAGCGTGTCGTCAATGGCCTGCATGACCGTGATGGCGGCTTCAGGCGAAAATCGCGGATCAGCGCCGCCATAAACGGCTCGGTTCATGCCCTGAAAGCTTTGCCCATAGGGGCTGCGACGGTTCAGCGAAGACGTCTGGATCGCTGCATTACGCAGGCCCTCGCGAAGATGCTCCTTCGCCGCCCCCAGTTGCTTCAGTAGTGGGTTCACCACGAGGTCGGCTGTGTTATCGCGTGTCACGACCAGCGTATCGGCTGCATAGTCTAGCCGCGCCATGCCCGATGATCCGCGTAAGGTGACAGACCGATCGTCGATGGTTTCGACCATGGACAGCGTCAGCGTCACGTCCACATCGCCCGCGCGCGCAAGGATGCGCCAGCTTTGGTCTCGGGTCTCGCCGCCAGGCAGGGAAACGGGTTGGCCGGTGATGGCAGAAAGGATTTCCAGCGGGCCAAACTGATCGACCGCAAAGGAAAACGGGTGCGGCCCAAGTTCCAACAGCAGGTTCTTTGGCTCTCGCAGCAGCCACAGCCCATAGGGGCCGGAGCGCAAGGGTGCAAGCGGCAGGCACCAGCTGATCCGCGCCTCTGCGATGCGGCCAAGCTGACCATCCGAAACCATGGCTTTCAGGCTGTCATACCGGGGCAGGCCAAGGAAATTGTGGCCGGGAGAGAAACGCTTGCCGACACGGGCTGCGGTCTCGGCGATGGAACGCGTCTCGTCGGCAGAAAGGGCCACCGGCTTTTCCACAAGCACATCCAGCCCGCCTTCAAGGCATTCCACTGCCAGATCGTGGTGCAGATTCGGCGGTGTCAGGATATGTACCGCGTCGCAGACCTGTGCGGCGATCAGGTCGGTGACGGAGGTGAACACCTGTGCGGAATGTGCTGCTGCCAACCCCTCTGCAGCACCTTGGCTGCGGTCACAGACGGCAGTGATCTCAACACCGGGCGTCGCGCGCAGTGCATCCGCATGCCAGCTTGCGATGTAGCCCGCGCCGATGAGGCCGATCCTGATAGGGTGTGATGCACTCACTTTAAACGTTCCTTACTTGTATTCGATGATCTGCATAGAGCGTCCGCGCAGGCGGCGCAGAGCGAATGTGGTCATACCGATGAGGTTTGGGATTTTGGACAGCGTCAGGAAGCCAGCGAACCGCCACGCAATGCCGGGCGCAATCCCGTCTCTCAACAGGCCCCGCAAGGCACTTGCATAAGATCCGGCATAGAGCGCAACGACACCCGCCAGAACCCAGATATTCGTGATCAATCCGGCCAGTGCCACGGCAGGTAGCATCAGGCCGAACACATAGACCCGTGCCCGTTCCCGCGACAGGTGCCCCCCATGCAACGCGCCAAGCTGAGCGAAACCGTGGCCGTTCCTGACCGAGCGTTTCCACCATTGTGAAAACCGGTGCATGTCGGCGTCATGGGCCGTCATGTTGCGGGGAATGCGAAGCAGTTTGTAACCCGCCATGCGCACCCTCAGGCAGAACTCGTCATCCTCAGCCGCGATGACTTGCGGGTTGAATCCGCCTGCCTTTTCGAATGCCATTGTGCGCACCAGCATATCGCCCCCGCAGGCCACGATTGGCCCCGCCGGTCGATACCATTCATGGTCGCACATGGCGTTGTAGATGCTGTCCTGTGGGTGAATCTCTCGTCGCCAACCGGTAACGATGCCAAGTCCGGTATCGGCACGCATCACAGACAGAGCCATAGACAACCAGTCGCGCACCATCGCGCAATCGCCGTCGATGAATTGCAGGAACTCTGGCAGGCCCTCGTCGCGCAGCGCGTCGACGCCGGCATTGCGGGCGCGGGCGGCGGTGAAGGGGATGGACATGTCAAGCTCGACCACTTCAATGCCTTTCGACTGCGCATAGAGCACGCTGCGATCGGTTGAGCCGCTATCGACATAGACGATCCGGTCAACAAGACCGATGACCGAGTCGAGCGCGCGTTTCAGGCGGTCGCCCTCATTGCGGCCGATAAGGATAATTGCAACGGCGTCGTTCATCCTTTTGCCTCCGGTCGTTTCTCGGGCGGCAGGTCAGCGCCTGCGCGGAATAAACGCGCGAGGCGGGCCGCTTCCGTTGTGGCGGTGAAATGGGCTTCGACTTTGGCGCGCCCGGCCTCTGCCATGCGCTGGCGGAGGGGGCTGTCCCCCATGACCCGCAGGATCGCGGCCCGCAAGGCCGCCCCGTCCCCCGGTGCCACGAGACAACCTGTCACCCCATCTTCCACCAGTTCCGAAACCCCGCCAACTGCTGTTGCGATGGTGGGCATCCTGGCGGCCATGGCCTCCATCAGCACCACCGGCACGCCTTCCGCGAAACTGGGCAGTACCAGGGCGTCATGGCTGGCCAGCAAGTCGGCCACTTCGGATTGCGATTTGTAGCCCGCGAAACGCACGGCCCCGGCAAGGTTCAACGCGGTCGCCTGAGCCTCCAGCGCGGCGCGGTCCGGGCCATCCCCCACGAGGGTCAGCGTCAGGTCGGGGCGGGTCAGGCGGGCCTCTGCCAGCGCGTCCAACAGAACGGGTACGCCTTTGACCGCCGCCAGACGGCCCACGAACATAAGCCTCGTACCATCACGTTCGCCCGGCGCGTAGCGCTCCGGTTCCACCCCGCAATGGATGATCTTGAGCTTGCTCCAATGATCCTGGGCCGAGAAGAACATCGCCTGAGAGCGGCAGAATTCGCTGATGCAGGCCACGAACCGGGCGCGGGCGATCTTTTCATCGAGCCGCCAGTGATCGGGGGCAAAGAAGATGTCAGGCCCGTGCAGGGTGAAACTATAGGGAATGCCCGACAGTTCCGAGGCCAGCATCGCCACAGTGCAACTCGACTTGGCGATATGGTTGTGCAGATGCTGGACGCCGTTCTTGCGCAGGTGATGGGCCAGAACGAGCGCCTCGGTAAAGTAGATCATGTTGTAAAGGCGGCCCTTGATCCCCTTGGGCGCAGTCCGCCATGCAAGTGCCAGTGCCCGGAAATAGCGCCCAAGCCGGGGCAGCATCGCCAGTTCGGCCCGCGCCATGGTCAAGGGGTTTGCTGTGGCGGAAAGCACGCGGAAGGTGCGCGCGGCCTCCTGCCTCTGCTCCTCGCCTACCAGATGCTCGTCACCGGTGCGGCGGATGGAACAGGTCAGAACCTCCAACCCTTCAGCCCGCAGAGCCGCCACTTCGCGCTGAATGAACGTATCGGTGGCGCGGGGGTATTCGCCGGTCAGATAGGCGATTTTCATGCGTTGGCCCCCTCAATCAGATTGGCAGCCATCAGCGCCTCAAACTCATGCTGCGGAGCAAGGCCAAGCGCTGCGACCGCGCGATGCCCGTCCCAGCCCATGGGCATCATCCGGGCACGCAGAACCGGGCGGCGCAGCAGGCCGGGACGGTTGGGATTGTCGCCAGCGAGACAATCCAAAAACCGCCAGTGGACGGGCAGGATCACGCGGGGCCAGCCCGAAACGGAAAGCGCATTCAGAAAACGCACCCGGTCGGGCAGATCGTCATCCAGCACATTGACGGTGCAGGACGGGGCGGTCACGGCGGATATCAGCGCTTCGCCTGCGCGGTCAATTTCACACAGGGGCACTTGCCCGTCGCGCCCGATACGGATCAGGACCGCACCCTTGGCAGGGCCGAAATGCGCGGACCACAGCCGCCCCGGCCCCCAGATCGCCCCAAGCCTGAGAATGCTGAGGTCGATTCCGGCCCTTGCGGCTTCGGCCTGCATACACTCCTCCTGCATCAGCTTGGCGCGGGTATAGGCATCGCGCAGGTCGGGACGCGGCTCCAGCGGACTGTCTTCGGTGATGACCCCGCCAGGTTCACCCGCCCCATAGACCGAGACGGATCCGGCCAGTACGACGCGTGATACCCCGGCCTCTGCGGCTGCGCGCATGAGTGCGGCGCTGTCCTCCACCACATCCTGTTGAAACTCCGCGTCCGTTCCGGCCATCCGACCCGCTACATGGATCACCGCAGACGAGCCTGCGAGCATCCCTGCCAGATCCGGGCTGTGCAATGCGCCCTCAACATAGGTCACATCTGGCCCGTTCGACCCGCCGTTCCGGTGGCCATAACGAGAATGCAGCACCACCTGATGACCCGCACGCATGGCATAGTCCGCTGCCGCGCGGCCCACATAACTGCCAGCCCCTGTGATGCACAGCTTCAGCGCGCCCATGGCATCGGCTCCATCTTCTCGCAGCTCGTGGACATTCGATGGACGCCCTCAACCTGACATGCCAACGTCACCTCTGTCAGGTGCAACGCATATTCCCCCGCAATACGCGACGGGCGGCCAGCGGCAATCGAGTCAAGCATCTCCACGGGACCAAGCGCAAAGTTCATTGCGGCTGCACCTTCGCGGCTCACTTTCGGATGGGTGGGGCCATGCAGGCGCAGGCGCTTCGTCAGTGGACTTTCCATCAGTCGCCGCCGGATGCGCAGCCGCTTGCGGAACCGCACTGGCGCGGCATTGTCCCAGGCCTTGTCCAGTTCCAGCACGCCATTATCCCCAACAACACGTAGGCGATGGTCGTGGGGGGCGGTGATGGAACAGGTCAGCCGCGCAACGGGGCCGCTTGCGAAATGCAAGGTGGCGACTGAAAAATCCGGTGCGCAGCCGGTCACACCGCGTTTGTCGGGGATAGTTTCGGCGGTGGCGGTCACGACCTTTTCCACCGCACCGAAGCAGGCAATCAGCCAGCTGAGGTAATAGCCCGCATGTTCCAGCGTGCAGCCGGTGCGGAATTCGTCGGCATAGGGCCACGGCGCGCCGGATGCGCTGACCCAACCTTCTACCGGGGCTTGCGGGATGAACCCGTCGTCAAGCTCTGCATAGATCAGCCGGGGCGTGCCCGCGATCTCGTCGCGCAATGCCGTTGCCAGTGTCTGCGCCGCTTCGCCCAGAACCGAGGACGGCGCGCTGCCCAGTTGAAGACCCTTGGCGAGGGCCAGGTCATGCAAAGCTCGGGCGTCGCCCATCGCCAGCACCATTGGTTTTTCGCTAAAGACGTGGTGCCCGGCGCTTAGGCAGGCGCGGGTGATTTCAGCGTGCGATGACGGATTGGTAAGGTTCAGGATCAGGTCCGGCGTGGTCGCGAAAACCGCTTCCAGGCTGTCACAGGCGGGCAGGGACCAATGGGTACTGAACGCCGCCAGCCGCGCCGGATCACGGTCATGCACGGCCACAAGCTGCACATCAGGATGTTTGGCGAAGGACCGCATGTAAAGATCAGCCACAAAGCCGCACCCGATCACCGCCACGCGATGCGTGCCCTGCGGCGTGATGCCGTTGGCTGGTCTGGTCTGGGTCATGTGCCTGCTCTTTTTCTTGTCTTGGCGTCACTTTGACCCCAAAAGCATGGCAACAGTTTGTCCTGCCGGGTGCTCTTTTGTGCAAGGGCGCTTTCGGGCAAGGTGTCGCAAAGGCAGAGGTCGACGATGAAATTTCGGGCAGGTGATCATGAGGTAAGCGTCACGATTGACAGCTGGCCTGCGCTGGACCGCGCCTTGAGGGAGCGGTTCGCAGCGGGTGAAGGCTTTGCGCTGGCGACGCTGAATCTCGACCACTTGACCAAGCTTCGCGAACCGGGACCGTTCCGCGCCGCCTATGATGCGCAGGATCTGGTGACGGCCGATGGCAATCCGATCGTCTGGTGTTCGCGTCTTGCAGGGCAACCTGTGGATCTGTTGCCGGGGTCTGACATGATCCTGCCGATCTGTCGGATTGCCGCCGAGATGGAGGTTCCACTTGGGTTGGTGGGCAGCACGGATGACAGCCTTGCCGGTGCGGCCGCCACGTTGGAGGAATTGGTGCCGGGGCTGCGTGTTGTGTCCCTGATCGCGCCGCCGATGGGATTTGATCCCGAGGGCGCAGCAGCGGATGAGATCTTGAAAGACCTGGCCCGCGCCGGGGTTCGCCTTTGTTTTCTGGCACTTGGTGCTCCAAAACAGGAGGTTCTGTCCGCCCGTGGCCGACGTATCGCGCCCGAGATCGGGTTTGCCTCTATTGGGGCGGGGCTCGATTTTCTGTCGGGCCAGCAGACCCGTGCACCGGAATGGGTGCGGCGGTTGGCGCTGGAATGGCTATGGCGCTTGCTCGGCAATCCGCGCCGGATGGCTGCACGCTATGGCGCAGCCTTCCGCGATCTTCCGGTGCATCTGTGGCGATCCTGGCGGATGCGTTAAGGCAGACGTCGTGCGCTCATGCGGGGCTTCATCAGAACTCGGTCAGCGATCCGGCGTTTCAGCGACCGCGGCGGCGGGATTTCCCGGTCCATTTCCCATGTTGTTCCGGTCAGGCTTGGATCATGCCAAAGCGCCAGCTGCGCGCCCCATTTCGCGGCCTGTTGAGGGGCCAAACCGTCAGGAATGCCCATGCTTGTCGCCAACATGCCCGGCATCCAGTCATTCACCACGATTCCGGGAAAGCGATCACCCAAATCCGCGATCACCGCGCGGGTAAAGATACGCGCAGCGCCCTTGGACACGGAATAGGCGGAAGAGGCGGGCAGCGGTGCAATGTCAGCGAAGGTTGCGACGTTCAGAATGCGTCCAAAACCGGTGTCCAACATACCATCCAGTGCCGCGCGGGTGCAGGCGACGATGCCACCGAGATTGGTGGCGACAACCCCCATAAAGCTTTGGGCCGTCTCCTCGGTGAAGTCGCGACGCGGGTATTGGGCGGCGTTGTTGACAAGCACTGTGATTGTGCCATGAGATTTAGCAATTTCAAAGGCATGAGAGACAGAGTTAAAGTCAGATACATCTGCTTCTACGCCGTGAAACCTGCCTGACTGTGCCTGTTTCCCGGTGTCATCAAGTGCTGCCCTGTCGCGCGCAAGGCCAACCACGGTCATGCTTTGCGAGAGCTCTACCGCCAAAGCTCGGCCAAGTCCGCCGCCTGCGCCGGTAACAATGGCTATGCCTTTGGTCAGATCATTCATCTGCTGTCCTTTATCCTGTCGGCCACACGCAGGGCGTTTGCAGCGATAGTCAGGCTTGGGTTCACACCCATCGAGGTCGGGAAAACCGAGGCGTCCGCGACCCAGAGATTGTGCACATCATGCACGCGGCAATCGGTGTTAACGACCGAGTCCCCAGCATCCGATCCCATCCGTAACGTGCCGCAAGGATGGCCGAAATTCGGCTCCGGTTCATGGGTCAGGAACGCGGTTCTTATGCCTTTGAAGGATTTGCGGATCAGCCGCCGGAACAGTTTGCGCCGCGCCAAAAGCTCATCCGACACCCGGTATTCAAGCTGAATGCGACCTGGGTTCTGTTCGTCCAAGACCACCCGGTTTTCCGCATAGGGCAGATCCTCCAACAACCCGACGAACACTTTGGCGGTGCCCATCAGTTTTGCTCCTATCGCGGCCGGAATTCTGGTCATGTCCAACGCGCCCGGTATGCGCCGTATCCAGCTACGGGCGACCCGACCGCGAAGATGGTGCACGATCTCTCCATATCCCACGTCAATTCCCATAGCTTGAACCATGCCAAGCCTCTGATTTTCAACGAAATACAGATCACGAAAGCCAACGGATTTCGATGGCCCCGCAAAGCTTGCCGCCTTGCCGGGCCAAAGCGCGAAGATTTCATTGAGGTGAAACATCAGGTTCCGCCCGACCAGATCCGCGCCATTGCCGATGCCATTCGGGTCTTGGTCCGACTGTGAGGCGAGCAGCAGGCGCGGGGAGGACAAGGCGCCAGCGGCCAACACCACATGGCGGGCAGACAGGATCTCTGACTGGCCATCCTGGCACGCTTCGACGCACACGGACCCATCAGCGTTTCGAACCAGCCGCGTCACCTCACAACCCGTGAGAATCGCGGCATTTCCAGTTGCCAACGCCGGTTCAAGCCCGGCTGAGCGCCCGTCCATCTTGCAGGCGCGGGGGCATTTATGGCCAAGACAATCCTTACAGCCGTCAAGACGCTTCACTGCTGTATGCAGCCGATACGGATGCAGCCCGTTGCCGCGCAGACGGTCCATGATCATCGCGTCGCCAGGGGCGGTCGGATGGGGCGTTGCGACCGAAGGGCAGGGCACGCGGGACAGCGGATCGGGCTCTCCGTGCAGGTGAAACATGCTTTGGGCAGCGTCGAACCAGGGCCGCATGGCGTCGAAACCTATTGGCCAGCCACCTGTCGGGTGCGGGCGATCCGGCAGGTTATCCAGATCATGGGGTTCGGGGCGTTCCAGTGTCGCCGCGTAAAAGACGGATGATCCACCGGGGCCGGACCCAAGGGGAGCGAAAAGTTCCTGTGTATGCCCTTTCAGCGTGACTGAGATCGGCTCGGCCCAGAACCCGCGTATCGCCCGTGCCACCGGATCGCCCATACCGAGATCGAGCGCGGTTTCCTCGGCCCTGAACCCGGCCCTGCCCTTTTCGAGGAACAGCACTTTCATGCCAGCCTCTGCCAGCGCCCGACCGGCCACGCCGCCGCCCACGCCCGTGCCGATCACGATCGCGTCCCAATGGGTGTCCCGGATATCGGAAATCTGTGCCTGCATCTGTGCTTTTCGCCTTTTGCAGCAGTCCTAGCGGTAAATTGGGGCCAGTTCGGGGCGAAATCTGCGGGAAATCAGGATTTTGCCAAGGGATGCTTTTCCAGCACAAGGGCCTTCAGGCGCTCGTCCAACACATGGGTGTAGATCTCGGTCGTGGCGATGTCGGCATGGCCCAAAAGCGTCTGGATCGCGCGCAGGTCAGCGCCATTCTGCAACAAGTGGGTCGCAAAGGCATGGCGCAAGGTATGGGGGGTGACGGCATCAGGGGATACCCCCCCAGCAACTGCCAACTCTTTGATCAGTGTGAAGAATCGGACACGGGTCAAATGCCCCGCCTTGCCGCGTGACGGAAACAGGAACCGAGATGCTGGGGCGCCCTTTTCAATGCGAGCCAGCTCCTCCATTTCATCACGATGCACAAGCCAGGCGACAAGCGCAGCGCGGGCGGGCGGCGACAATGGAACCATCCGTTCCTTGTTGCCTTTGCCCCGGATCAGCAACAGTTGCGGATCGCCCCGCGCGGCGGACACGGGCAGGCCAACCAACTCACTGACTCGCATTCCGGTCGCGTAAAGCAGCTGCATGAGGCAGGTGTTTCGCAGCCGGTCTCCGGCACTGCGGCCATGGGTTTCGGCGGCCTCTAGCAGGCGGTCAACCTCCTGCATGGTCAGGGTCTTGGGAAGCGCCTTGTCACGGCCAGGCCCCTTGATCTGAAGCGCCGGATTGTCCAGCCGCAGTCCATCCTCATAGGCAAAGCGATACAGCTGTTTGATAGAGGAAAGCCGCCTTGCGCGGGTGGATCGGGCCAGGCCAAGCGCATCCAGCGAAATCAGATAAGCCTCGATATCGGCGCGACTGGCCGTGTCAAAGCCAAGCCCACGCTCGGACAGCCACCCGCAGGCATCCATCAGGTCACGGCCGTAGGCCAAAAGGGTGTTTTCAGCGGCATTCAGTTCGGCGGCCTGCGCCTCCAGAAACGGCGATATCCAGGCCGCAGTCATCCTCGCCGTTCCAGGATCATCAATTCAAGCGCGGTTCGGCGGGCAACAGTTTCCAGCCCCACGGCCCGAAACAACGACAGCGCGTCCTGCATGTCATCGAGATCGCCCGACCCGTCACCAAGCACAAGTGAGGCGCGCAGCAAGGCTTCTCCGATCCGCTCTTCAGCGACCATTCGGGCATACCGGTCCGGCATGTCCGTGGTTGAGAACACATCTGCAATCACACGGGGCAGGGCCCCTACGGGGGCAGGTGGGGCGCTTTGACCGCGCGCCACCGCAAAGAGAAACCGCTCGCCGGGCGATTGGGGAACAGCCATTTGAGCAACGGATTCGTATTCGCCTGACAAAAGCGCCACGCGCCGCGCCAAAAGTGCCGCGTCCCCGGTCAGAGGCAGGCGCAGCAGTCTTTGTGCGTAGAGTTCCGCAAAAGGAACTTCCAAATGCGTTTCCTGCATTGCAGTCCACGCCGGAAACAGGGTTTCGGACACGGCCTGAGGGTCCTGAGCCAAAAGCGCCACGTCGAATTCCTGAAGCGCGTCGATCCGGTCCCAGACCCCGCCCGAAGCTGAGGGGACGCGGCTGGTGGCGATCAACTGCCATTGATCGGGGGTGATGGCGCCCGCCCGTGCAAGTCGTTCGGCGGCGTCAAGCTGCGCGCGCCACCCGGCAACATCAGCCATATCTGCATGGGCGAAGGGCAGGGGCAATTGCCCCGCGCCCGGGCGCTCGCCAATGGCCACCCGCATGACGTAGTGAAGCGGTGAGGGCGACAAGTCGAGCGGCAGCGGCGGCTCGCCTTCGAAAAGCTCAGGGTCGAGAAAGCGGGCAATCAGCTCTCCCTCGTCGTCATCGATAAATCCAAGCGCTTCGCCAGTCCCCAAGGTGAGAGCCGCAGCAGACCAGTCGCCATTGCGGGCGAGACAGAAGATTCGAGCTGGAAAGGACGGCGCAATATCAGGATTGGCGCGCATCGCGGCACAGGCGCGGTCGGGCTGATCGGTCAGAAGCGTGACGTCGAACCAGCGGCGAAAGACCCGTGGCGCGCTTGGGCCGGCGCGTTCCATCATGGCGCGTGCTGCGTCGATGGCCCCGCGTGACAACAGCATGTCAAGCCGCGCCAGGAACAGCTCGGATTCGGCTGAACTGTCGGTTGGCGGATTCAACTCGGCCAATGCCAGCATGGTGGTGAACCGCTGGATCGAAGGCAAAGCCAGATCGGTCTGCGCACGGAAGAGGTTGGCCAGCGTCACAGAATCCGACCCAACCCAAAGATCCGCAGGCAGACCCGTTTGATTTGGCGACAGCAACCCGACGGCATCTAGATTGACCGCGCCGATCGCCATGACGGTGATCTCGGCCGGTGTCGCGGTGGTGGCGATATTTCCATGTGGGCTAAGCAGGGTTTCAGACAGCCATTCAGGCGGTGCGGTCTGTTCAACCGCTTCCTGTGCAGCGACCGGACCAGCCAACGCCGCCATGATCAGCGCCGCCCTAGTCCACATTCAGATCAACCGGCCGTGTGATTTCGCGTGTTTGCGGCTGCATGAGGCCGGAATAGGCATAGCCCACAAGCCCGATCACCCCGAGCAGCGCGAGAAAGAAGATCAACTTGATGATACGCCCAAACATGAGTCCCCAACCTGCCGTGATTTTCGACGTTTGCCGCCGCTATCAAATCATTATAAGCCACTTGAGAGGGGATTTCGCCAGTAGGGGGACGATTTTTTTGAAGATGGGCGAAACCACGCCAGATATTCAGGCGAATCTGACGCGAACCGTGGTGCTGGTTGGCATGATGGGGGCCGGGAAAACCGCGATTGGCAAGGCTTTGTCAGCCCGGCTGGCGGTGCCGTTCGAGGATTCGGATGCCGAAATCGAAGCCGCCTCAAAGCTAAGCATCGCTGAAATTTTCGACCGCTATGGCGAACCGTTCTTTCGTGACAAGGAAAGCCAGGTCATCGCACGCCTTCTCGATGGCCCGCCATGTGTGCTGTCGACCGGTGGCGGTGCATGGCTGTCGCCGGAAAACCGCGCATATATGGCTGGCCGGGCGGCCGTCGTCTGGCTGAAAGCCGATCTCGATCTGCTATGGAGCCGCGTGAAGCACAAAAGCACCCGGCCCCTGCTGCGCACGGCAAACCCGAGGGCGACACTTGCCCAACTGTTAGAAACCCGCACACCGGCTTATGAGCAGGCAGAGTTCACGGTCGAAACCAGGGCTGACTGGTCCATTGATCAGACGACAGCCGCGGTCCTGGATCGGTTGACCGAGGCCGGTATTGTGGAGATTCGGAAATGACTCTTGCCACCGTTCATGTCCCGTTGGGGGATCGCGCCTATGACGTCCGCATTGGCCCGGGCCTGCTGGCCCGATCCGGGGCAGAAATCGCGCCGCTTTTGCATCGGCCTCGTGTCTTCGTGGTCAGCGAAGAGCGCGTGGCAGGGTTGCATCTTGAGGCGCTGCGAAAAGGGCTTTCAGCCGAGGGAATCGCGATGGAATCCCTTGTGCTGCCACCCGGTGAGACCACCAAGGGATGGCCGGAATTCACCCGCACCGTTGAATGGCTGCTGGCTGAGCGTGTCGAGCGCAAAGATATCGTTGTTGCCTTCGGAGGTGGTGTGATCGGTGACTTGGCGGGCTTCGCGGCCGCTGTTCTGCGGCGTGGTGTGCGGTTCGTGCAGATCCCAACAAGCCTTTTGGCGCAGGTCGACAGCTCCGTGGGCGGCAAGACCGGGATCAACTCGGTCGCTGGAAAGAACCTGATCGGAGCATTCCACCAGCCCTCCCTTGTTCTGGCTGATATTTCAGTTCTGGGCACACTGACGGCGCGGGATTTCCTGGCAGGTTACGGCGAGGTTCAGAAATACGGACTCCTTGGCGATGCCGAATTTTTCGACTGGCTTGAGCACAATGGCCCCGCAATGGCCGCGGGCGATGACGACTTGCGGTTGGAAGCGGTGCGCCGTTCGGTGCAGATGAAGGCCGATATCGTTGAGCGGGACGAGACCGAGCAGGGCGATCGGGCTCTTCTCAACCTCGGCCATACGTTCTGTCATGCGCTTGAAGCCGCGACGGGGTATTCCGACCGGCTTCTGCATGGGGAAGGTGTGGCTATTGGCTGTGCTCTCGCCTTTGAGCTGTCCTATCGGCTTGGGCTGGTTAGCCAAGAGGAACCGTCGCGCGTGCGAGAGCATCTCGCTGCTATGGGGATGAAAAAGGACCTGACGGACATTCCAGGCAACTTGCCTGATGCAGATGCGCTTCTGAACCTGATGGGACAGGACAAGAAGGTCGTGGATGGGCAGCTGCGCTTCATCTTGGCGCGGTCCATCGGTGACGCTTTCGTAACGGCGGATGTCCCAAGGGAAGAGGTCGCCGGTCTTCTGTCCGACGCCTTGCACGGACGCCCGTAGAAAGCTTTTCTGGAAAAGCTTTCATGCGGGAAAAATATCTTCGGGAAGATTTTTGGGGCCAAGCAGGAAGAATTTTCGGGAAAATTCTTCAGTCGGTACCGCGATAGGGTTCGACATATTGCAATGCCATATCCCAGGGGAAGAAGATCCAAGTGTCCTGGCTGACCCCGGTAATGAAAGTGTCGACCATCGGTTCCCCTTTGGGTTTCGCATAGACCGTTGCGAAATGCGCCTTGGGATACATCGCGCGGACCACTTCAAGGGTTTTCCCGCTATCGACCAGATCATCGATCACCAGAACACCTTCACCGTCCCCCATCAACGCTTCGTCAGGTTTGCTCAGCACAAGCGGTTCAGACTGCGTCTGGTGGTTGTAGGATTTGATCGAGATTGTATCGACAGTGCGAATGTCCAGCTCTCTTGCGATGATCATCGCGGGCGCCATGCCCCCGCGCGTGATCGCTACCACGGCGCGCCAAGAACCGTCTTCACCGGGGCCGCGCTTGTCGAGCCGCCAGGCAAGGGCGCGGGAATCGCGGTGGATCTGATCCCAGCTGATGTGGAAGCCCTTTTCGTGGGGCAGCTGCGCTCCGGTCATGGTCTCAGCCCTCTTTCTTGTCCAGCGTCATGTCGGGGGCGTCGATCGCCTTCATCCCGACGACGTGATAGCCAGCGTCCACATGCAGGTTCTCGCCGGTTGTGCCTGATCCCAGATCGGACAACAGGTAGAGCGCGGCCTTGCCGACCTCTTCCTGGGTCACATTGCGACGCAGAGGCGAATTCAGCTCGTTCCATTTCATGATGTAGCGGAAATCGCCGATTCCCGAGGCCGCCAGCGTCTTGATCGGACCCGCGGAAATCGCGTTGCAGCGGATGCCGTCCTTGCCCAGGTCCTCGGCGATATACTTGACCGACGCCTCTAGCGCGGCCTTGGCCACGCCCATCACATTGTAATGTGGCATGACCTGTTCAGCGCCGTAATAGGTCAGCGTCAGCAGCGAGCCCCCGTCGGGCATGATTGCGGCCGCGCGTTTACAGACTGCCGTGAAGGAATAGACCGAGATATTCATGGTCATCCCGAAATTTCCGGCGCTTGTATCGACATAGCGCCCACGCAGTTCGTTCTTGTCAGAGAATCCGATGGCGTGAACCACGAAATCAAGCTTGCCCCATTTGGCCTCTAGCGCTGCGAAAAGTGCGTCCATCGACGCCTCATCCGTAACATCGCATTCCAGCATCGTGTCGCAGCCGATCTGGGCCGCCAGCGGTGTCACCCGCTTCAGCAACTGTTCCCCTTGATAGGAAAAAGCAAGCTCGGCGCCCTGGTCGGCGCAGGCCTTTGCGATGCCCCACGCGATGGATTTGTCATTGGCGAGTCCCATAATGAGACCCCGCTTGCCCGTCATCAAACCCATGTCGGTCCCCCTTTGGCGGCTCTTTGCGAGTATCGGCAACCCTTTAGGGCATTGGCGCGCCTGCATCAAGACAGCAGGCGCAGCGGCTTGCGATGGCATCGGGCCAAGAGTAGCGTTGCGCCTACCCAGACAGGCGGAGATAGACATGAGCGACAGAAGCGGACTTTTTGCAGGGGACGATCCTTTTGCCATAGCGCGGGCCTGGTTGTCAGAGGCCGAACAGACCGAAGTGAACGATCCCAATGCCATTGCCTTGTCGACCGTTGATGCAAATGGCTTGCCGAATGCGCGCATGGTCCTGCTGAAAGAGATCGAGGCAGGGGCGTTCGTGTTCTACACCAACTACGGATCGGTCAAGGCCCAGGAGATTGACCAGGCGGGTAAGGCGGCCTTCGTGATGCATTGGAAAACCCTGCGTCGACAGATTCGGGTGCGCGGGTTGGTCAGCAAGGAAGACGGACCACTTGCAGATGCCTATTTCAAGTCGCGATCTCTCAAAAGCCGCCTTGGGGCTTGGGCTTCGGATCAATCAAAACCCCTGTCCTCGCGTGGTGCGTTGATGGCTGAGGTTGCGAAAGTCACAGCGCAGCACGGCCCCAACCCGGACCGTCCGCCGTTCTGGGGAGGCTACAGAATTACCCCGCTGGAGATCGAGTTCTGGGCCGATGGGGCGTTTCGTTTGCATGACCGGTTTCGCTGGCAGCGCGGTGACATCGCATCGGACTGGAAAATCTCGCGTCTGAACCCCTGAGGCGCCATTGTGAGCTGAGCGATTTTGCCGTTAACAAAGGTTAACAGAATCTGTTGATAAAAAAGGTGCCATTATATAAAGCATATGATAAACAAGCATTTATTATGCTTGCGCCGGGCCGGACTAACAGTCAGTTTAGTTTACGGGGACAATAAGTGATACTGCGAAAGCAGAGGTTGGGGCGTCATGACAGATGAGGGGCGGCAAGCAGAGCTTGTTGTGGCCGGTACGGTCAAATGGTTTGACAACGCGAAGGGATTTGGCTTCATCATTTCGGATGAAGGCGGGCCCGATATCTTGCTGCACGCGAATGTGTTGCGCAATTTCGGCCAGGGATCGGTTGCCGATCATTCCCGGATTTCGGTGGTCGTCCAGAAGACCGAGCGCGGCATTCAGGCTCAGGAAATTCTGTCCATCGATCCGCCTGATCTCGAGGACGCACCGGACTCAACCGGATTGATGATCGAGATCCCGGAAGGCACACCGTTTGTTCCGGCCCGCGTCAAATGGTTCGACAAGGCAAAAGGCTTTGGCTTTGCCAATGTCTTCGGGCATCCTGCCGATGTGTTTGTGCATGTCGAAGTGCTGCGCCGCTTTGGACTGGCGGATCTACAGCCTGGTGAGGCGGTGGTGTTGCGGGTGGTTGAAGGTCCGCGTGGCCAGATGGCCGGCGAAGTGCGCCCGTGGGATTACGTTCAGGAGGATTGAGATGCGTGTTTTGCATCTGGCGATTGCGGCAAGTTTTTTAGCGGGGGCCGCAGCGGCGGAATGCGGTGAGGGGCGTCTTGAGCTTCGGGGCGATTGGGGAACTGCCCGCTTTCGCGTAGAAATCGCCGACACGCCCCAGGAACGGGCAGTGGGCCTGATGCATCGTGAACACATGGCCTCTTCCGCCGGTATGCTATTTATCTATGAACACCCGCAGCGGGTCAGCTTCTGGATGGAGAACACCCTTATCCCTCTCGACATGGTTTTTATGGACGCATCTGGAACCGTGCAGCGTATCCACCAAAACGCCGTCCCTTTGGACCGCACACCGATTCCCGGCGGCAATGATATCCAGTACGTTCTGGAGGTGAACGGGGGCATGACAGATACGCTCGGGATCACGATCGGCTCGGAAATGCGTCATCCGGGCGTCAATCAGGACATTGCAGTCTGGCCATGTGAATAATCGGGCTTCCATCCCCGCGCGCGGCGCGGTAGAGGAAGCGCCAGTCGGGGTGTAGCGCAGCCTGGTAGCGCGTCTGTTTTGGGTACAGAAGGCCGTGAGTTCGAATCTCGCCTCCCCGACCACTTCTCTTCTCATGCTTCTCCAGATCTCTTGCGCCCGTTGGTTCGGGCGGGCAGGTATATGGGGATGACCAGTGGCCAGACGAGCGGTGCGATGCAGAAGAACCATGGAAGCGGACGGACCGGCGACACAACCGGGCGCATCACGATTCTCATGGGGCTGTATGACGGTGCAGTGCATCTGAAAGAGCAACTGGACAGTTTTGAGGACCAGACGGTTTCGGACTGGGATCTGATCGTCAGTGATGACGGATCTCAGGACAGCGGACCCCGGATGGTCGAACGGTTTGCACAGGCACAGCGACACAAGGGGCGCTCGGTCACTTTGATAGCAGGGCAGGGCAGGGGGTTTTCGGCGAACTTCCTTTCGATGTTGGCCAATCTTCCCCAAGGAACGCAATGGGCGGCCTTATCGGATCAGGACGATGTCTGGCTTCCCCACCGTTTGGAACTGGGGCAACGGATGCTCTCAGGTATTCCCGAAGATCGCCCGGCGCTATTTGGCAGCGCCACCTGGATCGTCGAAGAAGACCTGAGCAGCCGAGTCCCGTCGCCGCGTTTCAAGCGCCCGCCGGGTTTTCGCAACGCGCTTGTGCAAAGCATTGCGGGGGGCAACACGATGCTGCTCAATCGGGCGGGTGTTGATCTGGCCCGCGCCGCAGCGGCAAAGGTGTTGGAGGCAGATACGGTTCCCGTTACGCATGACTGGTGGCTCTATCAGATCATCAGCGGGGCAGGCGGGGAGGTTGTGCGCAGCGAGGAGCCGACGCTGCTCTATCGTCAGCATGGCGGCAATCTGCACGGCAGCAATCGCGGTGTTCGGGCGTCCTTGTACCGCCTGAAGCAGGTCTTCAACGGGGAGTTGGCGCGCTGGACGGCGCGCAACAGCCGCGCGCTTCGGACATGTTGTGATTGGTTGAGCCCGGAAAACCAAGCGTTGCAGGAGCAGTTTGCATCCCTTCGGTCACTACATATGGTGTCCCGAATTCGGTCTTTCCGGCAGATGGGCCTCTATCGACAGGGCCGGGTTGGGCAGGCGGTGCTTTGGCTTGCGGCAGCGCTTGGCCGCTTGTGAGGTCGTGATGATGGGAATCACCAGATCCTGTGGCTGCCCCGCAACCCCAATGGACGAGAATCACCTACAGGCCCCAGATGTTGATTTCATGGAAATGCTGTCTCAAGAATTAGTATTTCCCAACAGGGATTGAAGCACTGCATCACCGGTCTGGCCTAACTTGCACAGCTTTCAGCAGAAAACCTGTCTAAAGGTCCAACAGTGAATCAAACGGGTCACTGCAGGCTCTGTGGATACCCTTTATTGCAAGCCAAATTTGTCACAAAACGGTAAAAAAACTCGTTGACGCGCTATGTGCAGATACGTCAGTTTGTATCTGTCGAGCAGTTAAGCACTAAATATAGTGGCTGCGAGCGTAAGGGGCAGATGGTTTTCACATCCAAGACGACACGGCCTGACGGTCGTATCCGGGTTAGTTGGAGCCCCGGTGTGACGGTTTGCTGCCCGACATGATGAAGGGAACATGGCGGCAAGAGCGGGGACACGCTGGCACGCTGCTCACGGATAGGGACCAAGAGGCAGACCATGAAAATCGAACGCCGTTTCACCAAAGCGGACCAGGACACGTATGCTGACCTGGAATTCAGCCTGACCACCTCGGAAATTCGCAACCCCGATGGCACAACCGTCTTCAAACTCGACGAGGTAGAAGTTCCCGTCGGCTGGAGCCAGGTTGCCTCGGATGTTCTGGCGCAAAAGTATTTTCGTAAGGCCGGTGTTGCGGCGATCCTGAAGCCGGTGAAGGAAAAGGGTGTTCCGTCCTTCCTCTGGCGCCATGCCCCCGATGAGGTCGCACTGGCCGATCTGCCGGAAGAGCAACGTTTCGGCGGTGAAACCTCGGCCAAGCAGGTGTTCCGCCGTCTGGCAGGCGCATGGTGCTACTGGGGCTGGAAAGGCGGCTACTTCACCACCGAGGAAGATGCCCGCGCCTATTTTGACGAAATGCAGCTGATGCTGGCGCGTCAGATGGCTGCCCCCAACAGCCCGCAATGGTTTAACACCGGCCTGCACTGGGCCTATGGCATCGACGGACCCGCGCAGGGCCACCACTATGTCGGCCACAAGACCGGCAAGCTGACCAAATCCACCTCGTCCTATGAACATCCGCAGCCCCATGCCTGCTTCATCCAGTCGGTCAGCGATGACCTGGTGAACGAAGGCGGCATTATGGATCTGTGGGTGCGTGAAGCGCGCCTGTTCAAGTACGGCTCTGGCACTGGCACCAACTTCTCATCCCTGCGCGCCGAGGGCGAAGCCCTGTCTGGCGGCGGCAAGTCCTCTGGCCTGATGGGCTTCCTCAAGATTGGCGACCGGGCAGCAGGCGCGATCAAATCCGGCGGTACAACGCGCCGCGCGGCAAAGATGGTGATTGTCGATGCGGACCACCCCGATATCGAGGAATTCATCAACTGGAAGGTGCTGGAGGAACAGAAGGTCGCCTCTATCGTCGCCGGCTCCAAGATGCATGAGCGCGAGCTGAACAGCATCTTCGCTGCCATCGCGGCCTGGGATGGAAAGCTGGAAGACGCGGTTGATCCGTCCAAAAACGAGACCCTGAAAGCCGCGATCCGCAGCGCGAAAAAATGCGCGATCCCCGAGACTTACATCAAGCGGGTGCTGGACTACGCGAAGCAGGGTCACACCAGCATCGAGTTCCCGACCTATGACACCGATTGGGACAGCGAAGCCTATAACTCGGTTTCCGGCCAGAACTCCAACAACTCCATCCGTGTCACCGATGCCTTCCTGAAGGCAGTCGAAGAAGATGGTGATTGGGATCTGATCAACCGGACGAACGGCAAGGTTTCCAAGACCGTCAAAGCGCGCGAGCTGTGGGACACCATCGGCCACGCGGCATGGGCCTGTGCCGATCCGGGCATCCAGTTCCATGACACTGTGAATTCCTGGCACACCTGCCCGGAAGACGGTGCGATCCGTGGCTCGAACCCGTGCTCGGAATACATGTTCCTTGACGACACGGCCTGCAACCTCGCCTCGATGAACCTGTTGACCTTCTACACGGACGGCAAGTTCGACGCAGAAACCTACATGCACGCCACCCGTCTGTGGACGCTGACGCTGGAAATCTCGGTGATGATGGCGCAATTCCCGTCCAAAGAGATTGCGCAACTGTCCTACGACTTCCGCACCCTCGGTCTTGGCTACGCCAATATCGGCGGTCTGCTGATGAACATGGGCTATGGCTACGACTCGGACGAGGGCCGGGCCATGGGCGGTGCGCTGACCGCGATCATGACCGGCGTGGCCTATGCGACCTCGGCTGAGATTGCCAGCGAGCTGGGGCCCTTCTCGGGCTTTGAGCGCAACCGCGGGCACATGCTGCGTGTGATCCGCAATCACCGTCGCGCGGCCCAGGGTGCGACTGACGGATATGAGGGGCTGGCGGTCAAGCCGGTGCCGTTGGATCACGCCAGCTGTCCCGACCAGACGCTGATTGCGCTTTCGGAACAGGCATGGGACGAGGCGCTGGCGCTTGGTGAAAAGCACGGCTACCGCAACGCGCAGGTGTCGGTCATCGCCCCGACAGGCACTATCGGTCTGGTGATGGATTGCGACACGACAGGGATCGAGCCCGATTTCGCCCTGGTGAAGTTCAAGAAGCTGGCCGGTGGTGGCTACTTCAAGATCATCAACCAGTCCGTTCCTGCAGCGCTCGAAAAGCTCGGCTATACCACTGCACAGATCGAGGAAATCACCTCGCACGCGGTCGGTCACGGTACCCTTGGCAACGCGCCGATGATCAACCACACCGCGCTGCGCGGTCATGGCTTCGGTGATGCCGAGATCGAAAAAGTGGAGGCGGCGCTGCCGTCGGCCTTCGACATCCGCTTTGTCTTCAACCAGTGGACCCTGGGCGAGGAGTTCTGCACCAAGGTTCTGGGTATCCCGGCGGCGAAGCTGAACGATCCCACCTTCGACATGCTGCGTCATTTCGGCTTTGCCCGGAAGGATATCGAGGCTGCAAACGACCATGTCTGCGGGACAATGACGCTGGAGGGTGCGCCGCATCTGAAGGAAGAGCATTACCACATCTTCGACTGCGCCAATCCCTGCGGCAAGAAGGGCAAGCGCTTCCTGTCCGTCAACAGCCACATCACCATGATGGCGGCGGCGCAAAGCTTCATCTCCGGCGCGATCTCCAAGACGATCAACATGCCCAATGACGCGACCATCGAGGATTGTCAGAAGGCCTATGAACTGTCCTGGTCGCTTGGCGTGAAGGCCAATGCGCTTTATCGCGATGGCTCCAAGCTCAGCCAGCCGCTGGCTGCTGCCCTTGTCGAAGATGATGACGAGGCCGCAGAAGTTCTCGAAACCGGCACGCCCGCCGAAAAGGCGCAGGTGCTGGCCGAAAAGATCATCGAGAAGGTGGTGGTCAAGGAAATCATCCGCAGCCACCGCGAGAAGATGCCGGAACGCCGCAAGGGCTATACCCAAAAGGCGGTTGTGGGGGGCCACAAGGTCTATCTGCGAACCGGTGAATATGCCGATGGCTCGCTCGGTGAGATCTTCATCGACATGCACAAGGAAGGCGCTGGCTTCCGCGCGATGATGAACAACTTCGCCATCGCCGTGTCCGTGGGCCTGCAATACGGTGTGCCGCTGGAGGAGTTTGTCGACGCCTTCACCTTCACCAAGTTTGAACCGGCGGGGATGGTGCAGGGCAATGACTCGATCAAGAACGCCACCTCGATCCTCGACTACATCTTCCGTGAACTGGCCGTGTCCTATCTGGACCGCACGGACCTCGCGCATGTGAAGCCGGAAGGCGCGTCCTTCGACAGCCTCGGCCGGGGTCAGGAAGAAGGTGTGCGCAACTTCGAGGAAGTGCCGGACAGCCAGGGCTCTTCGCCGATCGACGTTCTGAAGCAGATCAGCTCCTCCGGCTACCTGCGCAAGCGGGTTCCACAGGAACTGGTGGTGCTGCAAGGCGGCGCCGGGGCGATCACCGCGCTGAACGCGGGCACGGGCGATCCGGTGGCGACGCTGGAGGCCTTGGTGCCGGAAGTCGCCCGGAACACGGTTGCCGTCAGCAGCACGACGACCACTGCCGTGGCCTCTGGCACCGTGGGCATGGATGCCCGCACCAAGGCCAAGATGCAGGGCTACGAGGGCGATCCCTGCGGCGATTGCGGCAACTACACGCTGGTGCGCAACGGCACCTGCATGAAGTGCAACACCTGTGGGGCGACCTCGGGTTGTAGTTAAGCGCGGCGGAAGGCCCTTCGAAGGGCCTTCCTGAAAACTCTTCGAAGAGTTTTCCGGCGCGCAAACGATCGGGACTTGCGCCAATTGCCCCGGCGCGGGTTCTGAAACACGGGGCGGGTGCGCTCGCCCCTGACGCGGTTCAGGCCGCAGGCAGAAAACTCCGGGCGGTATAAATAGTGAGCCTGAACAGCGAGACTACAGGGGCCTTCGGGCCCCCTTTTTTCTTGGTTCAGATGACCCTCTCGGACTAGCCCCGCCTGCGATCCGGATACCAGGGCATGGCCATCAGATCCGGCCGCCTGGGGGCACCGAAAATGGGGGCGAAAATACGCTCCATTCCCCGCCAGAACCCCAACCGATCCAGAACTGGATTGAGCCAGGGTGTCAGAATGCAATAGTGGCTTGTATGCTGGTCGGTGTGATGCACCCAATGATGACGTGCGTCTTGTATCACCCTGTATTTCTGAAGGAATTTCACAAATCGGGGGAGGCGGACAGAGGGGCAGTGCTGAAACCTGTGCACTTGTTGTGTCCAGACGCCAAAGAAAAAGAAGACCACAAGCTGCCAGCTAAACCCGAGAAACAGCCAAATGATGAAGGCGAATAGTGCAGCGCCAACAACGTTCGCTATGTTATTGATATACCATGGAATTGTGATCATGTAATTGGGCTTGTCATGGTGAACCATGTTTGGCTTCACGAAGAGCGGCCCCTAAACCGGCGTTGTTTCCCGCCCGAGTGTATCTTCGGCCCAATGGAAGAGACCTCCGAGGAGATCGGCCAGGAGGTAGAGAAGAAGAATTTGAACAACGACACTCGTGACTGACAGCATTTCGCTGACGATCAAAGCGTGCCCCCCAGTCTCTAGAGGTCCTGAATTTGGAAGAAGACAGAGGCTTCTTGCAGGTCGTTCAAGGATAAAGAAACGTGTTGGACCGGACCTTGATCGAGGTCATTGTATCTGAACATTGTTGACGCAATCACTCAATCAGTGTCGCACCTAATATGCTGTGGACCGGAGGGGAGCGCGCCCTCTGCGATGATCAGGAGCTTGTGACAAACATAGATATTTCAAACTACTAGGCATCGTCAAAGATTTGACGAGATTTGCAGGTAATCTTCCCGCCACTCAGTCAAATCGGCGCCCGTCGCTTTTTGCACAGGTCACGACAGAATGCAGACGCTAATGACCCATTTCGCCGCGTTTTTCCGCGATGACAGCGGTGCCGCCACGACCGATTGGGTCGTGATCACGGGAATGCTCGTCGGGCTGGCGATTGCAACTGCGACAATGGTTTACGAGGGATCTGGGAACACGACGCTGCAGTTGAGCGGCCTGTTGGACGCGACCGAACCGGTCAGCTTTCAGGACGACATCGCAGAAACCGCGCAGTTTTTCTATGAGATCGGCATAGCCGCCTATCCAGACAATCGCGATTCCGCTTGGCGTGCTGCACGCGACGCGGTGCATGAAGCGGCACCCTCAGGGTACGAATATGACCCTGGCTACACCACGACCCGCTTTGTCGACACTGTCAGCGGCTATCCGATCTACGTATCATATGACGGGCAGACCTACGCAATTGGGGAAGAACGGGTTGCAACCGCTGACTATGATACGGGCAACCGCATCAGTTTCCGCAATGCGTTCAATGCCTATTTCTCGGACCTCTGAGATATGAAAATGGCCCCAGGATCGGGGCCATTTCAATTATCTTTCAACGCATCAGAGGGCGCTATTCCGCAGCAATCTTGATGACCGGCCGCATCCGCGCAAGGATATCATCCGCAAGGTGACACTTGATCTGGTGTCCATCCGCCAGTTTCTTCATCGGCGGCACTTCCTGTTCGCACAGCCCGCCCGGAACATCCTTCTTCCAGCGGCAGCGCGTCTGGAACGGGCAGCCCGAGGGCGGATTCATAGCGGACGGAATGTCGCCTTCCAGAACGATGTGTTCCTTCTCTACCGAGGTATCAGCGATTGGAACCGCAGACAGAAGCGCCTCTGTATAAGGGTGATATGGCGGGCTGAAGACCTGATCGGTCGAGCCGATTTCCACCACATGTCCCAGATACATCACCATCACCCTGTCAGACAGGTAGCGCACGATGGACAGATCGTGGCTGATGAACAGCAGCGTCGTCTTCTGAACGCGCTGAATCTCCATCAGCAGATCGGTCACAGCCGCCTGAACCGACACATCGAGCGCCGAGACGGGTTCATCCGCCACCACGATCTGTGCGTCGCCCGCAAAGGCACGGGCAATGCCAACCCG
The DNA here is from genome assembly GCF_050896395.1 of Nioella aestuarii. Classification (NCBI taxonomy): domain Bacteria; kingdom Pseudomonadati; phylum Pseudomonadota; class Alphaproteobacteria; order Rhodobacterales; family Paracoccaceae; genus Nioella; species Nioella aestuarii. The sequence continues at coordinate 129,009 of NZ_JBPBBA010000006.1, forward strand.
CTGTTTCTGGCCGCCGGACAACTGCCGCGGCATCCGGTCCGCAAAGGCGCGGGGCAGTTTCACAAGGTCCAGCAGTTCCAGCATCCGCTGGCGCCGCTCCGCCTCGTTCTTGCCGATCTTGAAGATCTCCAGCGCCCGGATGATCTGCCGTCCCACGGTCATAGAGGGGTTCAGGGTATCAAACGGGTTTTGGAACACCATCTGAATGGACGACACTGTCTTTGTGTCACGTTCCTCGATCGGAACCGCCTCGATGCCCTTGTTATCTAGGATCACATGGCCATCTGTGGCGGTTTCCAGCCCCATCAGCACCTTGGCGAGCGTGGACTTGCCGCAGCCGGATTCACCCACAATAGCGAGGGTCTCAGACTCGCGGGCCTCGAAACTGAGTGTCTCGTTGGCCTTGACCACCTTCTTTTCGCCATGGCTGAACAGGGCACTTGCCGCAACCTCATAGTATTTCTTGAGGTTCTCGACCTTTAGCACGACTTCGCCGATTTCGGCCTTTTCGGTCTTTACCGCAGCCGCAATCGGTGCGTCCCAGTCGATATCCCGGAACTTCACGCAGCGTGAATCGTGCCGGTCGTCGCCCGCAATAGCATCCATTCGAATGTCGCCAACATCGCAGCGGCCACTTTCGAAATAGTCACAGCGCGGGCCGAAGTTACAGCCATTGGGCCGTTCATGGGGCAGGGGGAAGTTGCCCGGAATGGCCACCAGCGGGCGGCTGTTCTTATCGGCCCCCGGCAGCGGGATCGAGCGGAACAGCGCCTGCGTGTAGGGGTGGCGCATCTTATCGAAAACATCCTCGATAGACCCGGTTTCCACCGCCTCGCCCGAATACATCACGCAAAGCCGGTCGCAGGTTTCCAGCACCAGGCCAAGGTTGTGCGAGATAAACAGCATCGAAGTGCCGTATTTCTTGCCCAGTTCCTTCACGATCTCGACCACTGCGGCCTCCACCGTCACGTCAAGCGCCGTGGTGGGCTCATCGAGGATCAGAAGCGAAGGGTTTGCCATCAGCGCCAGCGCGATCACGATCCGCTGTTGCTGCCCGCCCGAGAGCTGGTGCGGATAGGCGTCCAGCATCCGCTCCGGGTCTGGCAGCCGCACATCAGTGACCACTTCCAGGGCGCGCTTATAAGCCTCTTCGGCCGACACGCCCTCGTGGATCATCGGCACTTCCATCAGCTGCTTGCCGATTTTCATCGCCGGGTTCAGCGAGGCCATCGGTTCCTGATAGATCATCGCGATTTCCTTGCCGCGGATCTTGGCAAGTTCCTGCATCGACATCTCGTTCAGGTTCTTTCCCTTGAACTTGATCGAGCCACCAACGATGCGCCCGTTCACGCCAAGGTCCTGCATGACCCCAAGCGCCACGGTGGATTTCCCGCAGCCGGATTCACCGACGAGACCCATGGCCTCGCCCGGCATCACCGTGCATGAGAAATCCATCACCGCCGGGATCTCGCGCAGGCGCGTGAAGAAGCTGATGGAGAGGTTTTCGATTTCCAGGATCGGTCCGTCATACGTCTCTGTCATGGGATCAGTCCTTCAGGCTTTCTTCACGCAGGCCGTCGGCCAGCAGGTTAAGGCCAAGCACCAGCGTCATAAGGGCCAATGCAGGGGGCAGGGGCGGGTGCGGGTAAAGCCGCAGAAGGGCCCGGCCCTCGTTGATCGTCGAGCCCCAGTTTGCACTTTCGGGGTCAACGCCAAGGCCGAAGAAGCCCAAGGTGCCCAGAAGGATCGTGGTGTAGCCGATGCGCAGACAGAAATCGACAATCAGCGGACCCCTCGCATTGGGCAGGATTTCCCAAAGCATGATGTACCACGGGCCTTCGCCTCGGGTCTGGGCCGCAGCCACATAGTCGCGGGTCTTGATGTCCAGCACGAGCCCGCGAACGATACGGAACACCGTGGGGCTGTTCACGAAGACCACCGATACGAAAACGATCAGCAGGTTGCCGTCGATCGGAATGCCGATCAGGGGTTCATAAGATCCTTGCGTCGTAGCCATCCATTCCGACACCGGGTTGCCCTGGTTGAGATAGCCGATGAATGACGTGGTCAGCCAGACAAACGGATCGAAGCGGAAAACCGTGCCAAGATAAAGCAGCAACAGCACAAGCGTGATTGGCACCGCGACCCATTTGATGATGCTCGGCTGCGCACGGTAACGCGAATAGAGCAGCACCCAGATGAACCCCACCGGCAAGATGAACAGCACCGCCGCCATATAGACCGGAACGCCTGCCTCAACGATTTCGGGTGTCACAAGAAGGTAGAACAGAAGGATCACCGGGAAGGCGAGCACAAGGTTCGCAACAAAGGTGATCACCGTGTCGAACCGACCGCCCATATAGCCTGCGGGCAGGCCAAGCGTGATCCCGACCATAAAGGCAAACAGCGTTGCGGCCGGTGCGATTGTCAGAACCTCGCGGGCCCCGAAAATCATCCGGCTGAATACGTCGCGCCCCAGGTTGTCACCGCCCAGAAGGTAGTAGGCAAACAAATCCTCGCTGCCGCCCGATACCGCTGATCCCGGAACAGCGTTGCGCATGGAGGCAACCTGATCAATCGCACCATGGGTGGCGATCATCGGGGCAAAGACAGCGGTGAACAGCCAAAACATCGCCAGACCAAAGCCGATCATCCCCACGAGGTTGTCAAACAGCTTGCCGTAAAGCCCGAGCCGCCGCTTGAAGCGGATCGACAGGATGAAGGTGATGATCAGTGCAATCCAGACGGGTAGGAAACGCGCACCAAGCCCGCCGACGATGCCGCGCGCTTCGTGACTGGGTTGCAGAATGCCACCGACGATATGGACCACGATGGCGCCCAGAAACATGAAAACCGCGTATTTCATGACCAGCAGCGCATAGTCTACGGGCCCATATTGATAGCTGATCGTATGGTCGGGGTTCACGATCGGGTCGGCTTGCCGCATACCAATCAGGGTCATGGCCATATTGGCCAGGAATGCCGCAATGAACGCATAGACCGTCCAAAGCATCAGGGGGTTCAGGTAGGTCCCGAGGGTCCCGGTCCAGGTAAGCTGTTCCATTGCTCGGTCCTCCTTATGAAATGCGGATACGTGGGTTCAGGTAGACATAGCCGATATCGGAAATCAGCTGTGTCAGCAGAACCACGAAGACGGCCACGACCGAGCAGGTCAGCAGCATTTCGATGTCGTTGTTCCCCGCCGCCTCAACCAACGTCCAGCCGAAGCCGTTGTAGTTGAAAAGCGTCTCCACGATCACAACGCCGGTCAGCAGCCAAGGGATTTGCAGCATGATAACGGTGAAGGGGGCAATGAGCGCGTTGCGTAGTGCGTGCTTCAGAACGATGTTGCGGAAGCTGACACCCTTGAGGCGCGCGGTGCGGATGTACTGCGCGGTCATGACTTCCGCCATCGAAGCGCGGGTCATGCGGGCGATATAGCCCATGCCGTAAAGGGCGATTGTGATCACCGGCAGGGTGAAGTTCCAGAAGGTGATGTCATTCATCGCCGACCGGGCCGAACCCAGGAACAGCGTTCGCCCGTCGATCCATCCGTTCGCCGCCAACCACGGCGACAGGCCCGAGGTAGAGGACGCGAGAAGGATGATGAAAATCACACCGGACACGTATTCAGGTGTTGCGGTCGATGCGATTGAGAACGTCGAGAGGCTTCGATCGAGACGGCTGCCCTCGCGCATACCCGCAAGAATCCCGACGATCAGGGCCGCCGGCACCATCACCGAAAAGGCCAGCAGCATCAGCCAACCTGTCAGCGCCAGTCGGCCGCCCACCACGTTGGAAACCTCATCGGCGGAGACAGTGGAATACCCAAGATCACCCTGGAAGACGCCGCAGAACGTGGGCGATTCAGCGATTGTCCCACCGGGCTCGACACATCGGCCGGTTTCGGTGCCATCAGGCGCAATGCGCGTCCAGCCAGGCGCAACGCCAAGCCATTCGCCATAGCGCACCAGCAACGGGCGGCTATAGCCGCGATTGTCGAGCCACTGCACAACTTCGGCGTCCGACATGCGGGCATTGCCTTGCGTCTTGGCAAGCTTCTCGAGGTTTGGGCCGAGATTGGTGAGGAAGAAGACCACGAATGTGAGGCAAAGCGCGGTCAGGATCATGACGCCGAGCCGGCGAAGAATGAAGAGTCCCATGGGTTTCCCTGTCGCTAGTGCCGCCTGAGGCGGATTGGCCGGTTTCTTGGTGAACCGTTGGAACCGGGAATAGCCTTGCAGACCATCCCCGTATCAGCAGGCAAAAAGGGCGGCGATTTACATCGCCGCCCCAAAGATCACATCACGCCCAACCGACGTGGTGGATGTTGATCTCGAACTTGGGATGCATGTTCGCATTCACCAGGCCCGGAACGTTGCTGCGATAGAGCGAGCGCCAGTAGGACTGGTTGATCACCGCGTCGTCCTGCATGATCTGCTCGATCTGGGCCATGATCTCGCGGCGCGCGTCGGCGTCCGGGATACCGCTGGCTTGGGTCAGCAGGTCATCGAAGGTCGGGTTCGAATAGGCGGTCTCGTTCCACGGCACACCCGAGCGATAGGCCAGGTTCAGCACCATGACACCCAGTTCGCGATGGTTCCAGGTGGTGGAGCTGAACGGATAGCTTGCCCAGTCGTTCCAGAAGGTCGAGCCCGGGATCACGCGGCGATCGACGTTGAAGCCTGCGTCACGCAGCTGTGCGGCGAGCGCGTCGGTCGAGTCGCGCTCAAAGCCCGAGTCGAGCGACACGATTTCGAACACGTGGTCCGCGTGGCCAGATTCCTGCAACAGAGCATAAGCCGCGTCCTTGTCCACGGTCCGTGCGGGCAGTTCCGCATATTCCGGGTGGATCGGGCAGACATGGTGGTTTTCGGCAAGCGTTCCGCGACCGGCGTATCCCAGTTCGAGAACCACGGACGGATCGACAGCCATGTTCACAGCCTGACGCACCATGACGTTGTCATAGGGTGCGTTGGTCTGGTTCATGCGGATGACCAGCGTTGCCGCGGTGGTGGCTTCCGTGGTCTCCCAGCCGATGGCCTCGAAGATGTCGATGAAGTCGCCGGTGGTCTCGTAGGTCATGTCGAATTCTTCGGCTTCCGCACCCGACAGCCATGCTGCGGGATCGGTGCCGAGATCGACGAACTCGACGCGGTCGAGATAGGCGTTGCCCCAATAGGTATGGTTGGGGTTCTTCACCCAGACTGCACCCACGCCCACTTCGTGGCTTTCCAGCATGTAAGCACCGGTGCCCACGCCGTGAACCAGCGGGTCCTGGCCGATCAGATCGCGGTGCTGCACGGCAGAGGGGTAGTCCGCCACGCCGGCGATGATCGAAATGTCGCCCGCTGGCAGGTTGATTTGCACCGTGTGGCTGTCAACGACGACAATGCCGCCCTCGCGTGCCATGCCGGTATCCGGGTTAACCAGGCCGCCCATGCGGGACGCCATAGAGTTGCCTTCGACCGAGCTGTCGCACCAGCCGGTGAAGTTTGCGGCAACGTCTTCGGCGGTGAACGCGTCACCATTGTTCCAGGTCACGCCCTGACGCACATGCAGGGTGTACTGGGTGGCGTCTTCGTTGGCTTCCCAGCTTTCCAGCAGGCGGCCGGTGAAAGACCCGTCGCGGTTGTATTCCACGAGGTATTCCACGAGGCCACGGGACATGTTGCCAAGTTCCGACCAGTCATAGGACCGAGGGTCTTTGCCAGGACGCACGGTCTGCTGGATGCGCAGCGTGCCGCCCATGGAAGGGGTTGCCATATGGCCGTCAGCCTGTGCAGGCGACAGGCCGATCATGGAATAAGCGGCGACGGTTCCGACACCAAGCGCTGAGGCACGGGTCAAGAATTCGCGACGG
>NZ_JBPBBA010000007.1:0-132746 GCF_050896395.1 Nioella aestuarii
CATATTGGCTGCGATGAACCAGAAAACCTCCGTTACGAAAACCTCAAATCTGTCCCATAGGCGCTGACGTCAGACAGACCGGACTGCGATGGGCTTTGACGTCGCGGCAGAGGTTGTGGCCAAAGCCGCCCATCTTCCGGGGCGGCCTTGGCCGGTGTATTTATTGCCCGCTTTCCAACCCCTCGGGCTGGCCAACCACCACCACATGCAGCCCGTCCGGGTCCATCAACCGAGCGGCAACGCGCGAGATGTCTTCCAGCGTCACGGCCATGACCTGATCGTTGCGGGTGTTGATGTAGTCGATCGGCATTTCGTCGATCTGCATTCCGGACAGGATGCCAGCAATCGTAGCATTGCCGGTAAAGCGCAGGGGATAGGCACCGGTCAGGTAGGTCTGAGCGGCCTCCAGCTCCTCTTCGCTCACACCATTGGCGGCCATATCGGCCCATTGGTCGTGCAGAACTTCAATGGCCTCTGCCACCAGATCGTTGGAGGAGGAAAACTGCCCCAGCATCATTGGCCCATGGTCAAACAGAACAAGGAAGGTGGAAATGCCGTAGGTCAGTCCACGCTCTACGCGAACCTCCTGCATCAGGCGGGACCGGAAATTGCCGCCGCCAAGGATCTGGTTCAACACATAGGCCGCGAAGAAATCGGGGTCATCACGCTCGATCCCGGCATGACCGAAGAAGGCCGTGGATTGCGGTGTGGGATAGTCGATGACGGTGATGCCACCGGTCAGATTATAGGGCGCGTCGCCGGGCATTTCGGCCCCGGTTTCGGGCAGATCGCCAAGAAGACGGTCCAGCAACAGGCCCAGTTCCTCGGGCGTGATGTCGCCCGACACACCGATATGCACCCGGTCTCTGGCAAGAGCGCCCTGATGGGCGGCGATCAGATCGTCGCGGGTCAGGGCCTGGACGCTTTCGGCCGTGCCCTCCTGGTCCGAGCCATAGGGGTGATCCCCGAATGTCTGAGCATAGAGCGCCGAGGACGCAAGGTCCGACGGATCGTTCTGATTGCTGTCGATGATCGACAGAACCTGCGTGCGAACCCGGTCTATGGCGGATTGCTCGAACGTAGGCTCCACCAGTGCCGCGCGCAGCAAGTCAACGGCTTCGTCCCGGTTCTGGGTCAGCATCCGGGCGGTGATGTTGATTGAATCGCGGTAGGCGTCGAAACCGAAATAGGCGGCAAGCGCCTCAGACCGGGCGGCAAATTCCGCGTTGTCCATGTCGGCGGCACCTTCCTCCAGCAGACCGGTCATCAAATAGGTCGCACCGCGGGCTCCGGGCGCGTCGAGAGAGGTTCCGCCCTCGAAGAGGATGTCCAGCGCGACGAAAGGAATGGAATGATCCTCGACCAGCCATGCGGTCAGGCCACCGGGCGAGGTGACTTCCTGAATGTTCACCTGCGCACGAGCGGGAAGGGTGGCAGCAAAGAAGAGAGCGACGAAAGCAATAATGCGGATCATGGGCTGTCTCCTCACAGGCCAGGGGCGGTCAGATAGCCGGTGACCGAGGTGGTTTCGGTGAAGATCATCCGTGCGGCGTCCATCACCTCCTCTGGCGTGATCGAAGCGATGATATCAGGCCAGTCCTGAATGTCCTGAACGGTCAGGCCAGAAGTCAGACCGACGCCATACATGCGGGCAAGATCCCCCACATCGTCCTGCGCATAGATCATCTCGGCTTCCCACTGGAACTGGATGCGGGCAAATTGCTCGGGGTCGATGCCGTCTTCGAGGAACTGCGCGATAACGCGATCCAGATCTGCCTCGGCCTCCTCCAGCGAGACACCGGGCACTGGCACGTTGAACACCGAAAAGACCGTGTCATCCAGATTGGTGCCCGAATAGCTGGCAGCGGCGTAGAGCGAACGGGCCTCTTCCACTTGCAGCACGCGGGGCAGCACGGCGGTGGCGCCAGATCCTGCCAGTACGTTTGACAGCAACGTCAGGGCAGCGGCGGTTCGTTGATTGCCGGGGTCACGCTCAGGCGCGATATAGCTGCGGACCACGTAGGGGTCGGACACGCGCGGGTCTTCGTAGTAGATGCGCCGGTCGGCGATCTGAGGCGGATCGGAGGGGCGCTGGCGCGGCTCGACACCGGAGGGTTCCAGCGGGCCGTAATGCTCCTCAGCCAGCGCGCGGACTTCTTCGGGCGTCACGTCCCCCGCGACGATCAGGATCGCGTTATCGGGCGAATAGTAGTCGTGATAAAAGGAAAACACGTCTTCGCGGTCCAGCGTCTCGATTTCATGCCGCCAACCGCCGATCGGAATGCGATAGGGATGAGCAAGATAGAGCGACGCCCGCAACTGTTCGTTGAAAAGCGCACCGGCACTTGAATCGGTCCGCTGTGCGCGTTCTTCCAGTATCACGCTGCGCTCTGTCGCAATGTCATCATCCGTCAGCAGCAGGTTGCGCATCCGGTCGGCTTCCATCTGCATCATCAAGCCAAGGCGATCAGAGGCAACGCGCTGGAAGTAGCCGGTGTAATCCCAGCTGGTAAAGGCATTGTCGGACCCACCATTGGCCTCGACGATGTCGGAAAACTCGCCGCTTTCCAGGGTTTCGGTGGCCTTGAACATCAGATGCTCTAGAAAATGCGCGATGCCGGACCGGCCGGGGGGCTCATCCGCCGCTCCGACGCGATACCACAGCATGTGAACCACCACCGGGGCGCGGTGGTCTTCGATGACAACCGCATGTAGCCCATTGTCGAGGGTGAATTCCGATACTTCAGTGGCAGAAGCCTGGGCGGGAACCATGGGCAGCAGGGCCACACAGGCGGCCAGCGCAAATCGCAGCATTCACGAACCTCTTGAGTCAAAACATGTCCCGTCAACAGATACGGGGTTTGGCGTCGGCATCAAGCGCGCTGACGCGGATGTGAGTGGATCGATCCGTTTTACTAGGCTTCTTGATGAAAATGGCTGACGTGAAGAAAGGAACCACTTGCACGGCGACCTCGGCCACCTCCTATCATGCAGTGGGATATCCCTGGATCATGCCACCTTGCCAATGTCGCCCCTACCACCCCGATGAAGTGACCCGGAAGAGCGATCACTCGTCAATATTGCCGATTTCCTGCGGCGGAGCGGCGGGGGTGCGGATACCCGCAGCGCGCATCCGTTCCAGTTCCGCGTAACGGTCCAGCGACATGGAGCGATAGGCGCGGTGATAGACATTCACAGCGGCAATACGTTCCAGGAGACGCCCGTCATTGCGGCGGCGGAACTCCAGATCCTCGGTTGCGAGCGTATCTCGGATGTCCTGTCCGACGCCAAAACGCGTGACATAGCTGATCATGCCCTGGCTGCCGCCACCGGCCCGATCAATGTTGCCGCCGAGGGCTTCTGCGACATCGGCCTCTGGGTCCGGGTCGGCGCGGTTGATACCGCCGGGCGATGGGGTGGGCAGGCTTTGCAGATCGTCCGGCAATTGGAGCGGTCGGGTGGGAAGGATGCCGAATTCATCGGGGCCTGCACCGTCGGCACGCAGGTTCAGAAGCCGCGGGTCGTTTCGACCGCATGCCGCAAGTGCCAAAAGCACCAGTCCCAAGCTGATTGCCGTGCGAAGCCTGCTCATCCAGTCTCTCCTCTCGGACGGTTTAGCGCATGTTTTCGCCGCCGTCACGGGGTCATATTCTTCGTATCGGCAAAGATCAGCAAGCCTAGAGCACCGACAAAGATGCCAATATCGGCAATGTTGAACGCGTAAGGGTTATGGAAGCCACAGCAGCTGGTGTTCAAAAAGTCCGCCACCGCGCCGTAAATGACTCTGTCAAAGCCATTCGCAATGGCCCCACCGACAATCGCACCCGCTGATAGCAAGGCCACGCGACGCTGCATCGACCGCGCCCACCACAGGATCCAGGCCGACACGACAAATGCAAGCGCCACCAGCAGCCAGCGGGTGGCATCTGCGTCATTGGCCAGCAACCCGAAATTGACGCCGGTGTTCCAGCCCATATGAAAATTCAGATAGGGTGGGAAGACCTCCATCTGGCCGATGTTCAGCAGGTCCATGCGATAAAGGACAACCCATTTGCTGATCTGGTCCAGTGCGAACCAGAAAAGCGCGGAGAGAAGGGTAAGACGCATCTGTCGTGGTCCTTGCTGCGTTGCGGGGCCAGGTTTCGCCGCGCGTTCCGCGCGTCGCGCCGGGGGGCTCTGCCCCCCGAACCCCCCGAGGTATTTTCACCAAGATGAAAGGGGGGATAGCAGGTTTCAACCCCCTCAGTGGCGGAAGTGGCGCATACCGGTGAAGACCATGGCCAGACCTGCTTCGTCTGCGGCTGCGATCACTTCATCATCTCGCATCGAACCGCCGGGCTGGATCACGCATGTGGCCCCCGCCTGAGCGGCTTCCATCAGCCCGTCGGGGAAGGGGAAGAACGCGTCTGATGCCACGGCAGACCCGATGGTCAAGGGCTGCGGAAGGCCAAGCGCCTCGGCCATGCGTTCGGCTTTCTTGGCGGCGATAAGGGCAGAGTCCACCCGGCTCATCTGGCCCGCACCGACGCCGACGGTGGCGCCGTCTTTGACATAGACGATGGCATTGGACTTGACGTGCTTGGCCACTTTCCATGCAAACAGCAGGTCGCGCATCTGGTCTTCGGTCGGGGCCTTTTGCGTCACGACCTTGAGGTCATCCATACCTACGAAGCCGTTATCCTTGTCCTGAACCAGCAAACCGCCCGCAACCTGACGATAGGCCAGACCGCCTGCGCGGACATCGGGCAGGCCGTTGGTGGTCAGCAGGCGCAGGTTTTTCTTTGCGGCGAAGATCTCTTTCGCTTCATCGGATGCGCCGGGTGCAATCACCACCTCGGTGAAAATGCCGGTGATCTCTTCGGCCGTTGCAGCGTCAAGCGGCTGGTTCAGCGAAACGATCCCGCCAAAAGCGCTGGTGCGGTCGCAATCGAATGCCGACTTGTAGGCATCGAGCAGTGTTGCACCGACGGCAACGCCGCAGGGGTTGGCGTGCTTGATGATCGCGCAGGCAGGCGTGTCGGTGCCGAACTCGGCCACCAGTTCGAAGGCCGCGTCGGTGTCGTTGATGTTGTTGTAGCTCAGTTCCTTGCCTTGGTGCTGAACCGCTGTGGCCACGCCTTCGCGACCAGAACCGTCCAGATAGAAGGCCGCCTTCTGGTGGCTGTTCTCGCCATAGCGCAGGGTCTGTTTCAGCGTTCCTGCAAAAGCGCGGCGACGCGGGGCTTCGTTACCCAGGGCTGTCGCCATCCAGGCGGATACGGCGGCATCATAGGCGGCAGTGCGGGCGTAGGCGGTCAGCGCCAGTTGCTGGCGGAAGGCGTAGGAGGTGGCGCCATCGTTTTCATCGAGCTGCGCCAGCAGGGCAGCATAGTCCTCGGGATCGGTCACCACGTTCACGAAGGCATGGTTCTTGGCTGCCGCGCGGATCATCGCGGGGCCGCCGATGTCGATGTTCTCGATGCAGGTATCGTAGTCCGCGCGCTTCGCGACCGTCGCCTCGAACGGGTAGAGGTTCACGACCAGCAGGTCGATGCCCTCGATACCGTGCTCATCCATCGCGGCGACATGGGCGTCGTTGTCGCGAAGCGCCAGCAACCCACCGTGGACCTTGGGGTGCAGGGTTTTGACGCGGCCATCCATCATCTCGGGGAAGCCGGTGACATCGGCCACATCCTTGACCTCCAGCCCTGCGTCGCGCATCGCCTTGGCGCTGCCACCGGTGGAGAGCAATTCAACCCCGCGCGCAGCGAGGGCCTGGGCAAGCTCGATCAGCCCTGTTTTGTCGGATACGGAAAGCAGGGCGCGGCGCAGCGGCACGAGGTTGGTCATGGTGTCTCCTGTGTCTTGTCACAACCGGAGCACATCGGACGCAGGCGCACGCGGTGTGCGCGGGGCGTCGGTGGGTTTGGCGAGGCTCCAGCTTACGGCGCTGCCATAATCGGTTACGCGGGAAGATAGAACGATCTGTTTTGTCGCGCGTGGCTTTAATCTGCCAGATTCCAGATAAACGCTTCGCTCCAGGGTCAATTCGGCCTCTCCACCGTGGCGGAAAACCCAGATCTCTCCGCCCCGCAGGGTCAACGATACCGCAGCACCACCAAGATCCAGTTCGGCCTCTACATCCGGGTGCAGGTGGAAACGGACGGTGAAGGGGATGCCATCAAGGGGCAGGCGCGCCATAACCCGATCCAGGGTGTCGCGGTCTTTGTCGGTCAGAGCTGCGAGCCCGTCCTCACCCCGTAGCAACCGCCCGTCATTTTCCAGGCTGAGACTGCGCAGGTGAATCAGGCCGTGGGTACGGCGATAGCCGTCATGGGAAAAGGCGATGGACCGGGACGCCCCGGTGTCGCTCTCCTGCATTTCGACTTTTTCTGGGCCTTCCAGAAGCGCCTGTTTCACGACGCCATGATATGCGGAACGAGGACCAAGCCGGGCCGAGGAGTATCCCTCGATAGACAGGGTGGAATGTGATGGGGTTGCCCGGCCCGCGCGCCGCCAGTCGGCCCCGAACCCGGCACCAGAGCCACAATTGACGATGACAGGGCGGTGGCCCGAGGTCAGCTCAAACGCCAGTGTGGAAGCATGGGCGTTGAACGCCGAGGGTCCCATCATCGGCGGGGCCGCGTCGACCACGACAGAAGTGCGCCCACCAGATAGCCGCGCATACCCCATGGCAAGGCCGGAAACGGTGGCTGGCCGCACGCCAGATTGCGCCAGGGCGTGATCCAACCGCCCCGATTGGCCACGTCCACCACCCTGAAACCGGGCAAGCCCACCATCAGCATGGCGCAGGCTGCGCAGGGTGGGGGCGATGCGCATGATGGCAGTGTTGACGGCGGGGTCGGGGCTTTTGCCCGATTCTGCCAGAACGGCGGCGGTCCAGGTCAACAGGGTGAAGACCTGCAAAAGTTCTTCAGGGTTGCGGGTGACGATCCCACCCGATGCGTCAATCTCTCTTGCGCATTCCTGCGCCAGCGCCTTTAGCGCCGGTTTCAGGTGATGGGCCACACCAATGAGCGAACAGGCCGAATAGATCAGGCCGGTCAGCGCCTCGAATCGCGGCAACCCGTGCGATGTGCTGCGCCAGCGTCGTGCAAGGAAATCCGCCTGCCGACCGAGGGCCGCATAGAAAGCGCGGGTTTCGCTGGCCTCCTGCCCGTTCATGAGAAAAAGAGCGTGGCTGATCCAGCGAATTTGCCTGCGGCCCACCAGGTCAGGCACCCAGCCCGGCCCCTTGCCTGTGCCGTAGCGTGTCAGCCATCCGGCCAGCCAGTCCTGCGCCATCGGTCTTGCTGATCCGTCGGGTACAGCGGCCAGATGATCGAGCCACTCGAAGCCGTGCAGTTCATCCTCGAACGCGTCGGAGGGCGGTGAAAGTACCCAAGGCAGATCCTTGGGCATTTGCACAAGAACGCCCGCGAAGAGCAGGTTTCCGGCCATCAACTGCCGCCCGCGCGCATCCGACCCAATTAACCGCGGCTCCGGTTGCGAGGTAAAGCCCTTGGGCTTTGGCGCAAAGCCAGCCCGCCACGCCGCCCACCGGTTGGCGAACCGGCTGAGCCGTCCGGGGCGCTCGCGGAGCGCGACCGGGGCGGGGGAGAGGGCTTCTGACATCGGTTGCGGGCTGCTCTTGTTTTTGTGGCCGCAAGGATAGCAGGGATCAGGCGCGTTTCAAAAGGGCCATGTAGAACCCGTCCATGCCACCTTTTTCCGCCCAGAAATCGGGCCGCAGACGCAACCCGCCTTCGGGGCTGGCCCAAGCTGTATCACCGCCAAGAGGCGTTGGATCGACGGGGATAATCGTCAGATTTGCATGGCGTTTCAGCGCGGCTTTGACCTGATTCTCACCCTCATTGGGCAGAAGTGAGCAAGTGCAGTACACCAATTTCCCGCCAGGTTTGAGCAGGCCTAGCGCATGGTCGATCATCTGCATTTGCAGCCGGGTGAGTGATTCGACTTCTGCGGAGGTTTTGACGAAAGGCAGATCAGGGTGGCGGCGGATAGTGCCGGTTGCGGAACAGGGCGCGTCGAGCAGGATGGCATCAAATGGCTCCGCCTCGTAGGTCAGTGCGTCGGCGGTCACGAGGGTGGCCGACAGGCCAGTGCGGGCAAGATTTTCCTCGACGCGTTTCAGGCGCGGGCCAGAAAGGTCCAGCGCCGTCACATCGGCCCCGGCTGCGGCCAGCTGCATGGTTTTTCCTCCGGGTGCGGCGCACAGGTCGAGCACGCGCTGGCCGGTGACGTCCCCAAGCAGTTTCACGGGCAGCGCGGCGGCGGCGTCCTGCACCCACCAGTCGCCGGTGTCATAGCCGGGCAGGGCGGTGACCTGTGCTTGCATCAGCCGGAACGAGCCGGTCGGCAGAGTCTCTGCCCCGTCGATGGTGACGCCGGGTTTCGGTGTGATGTCGAGGGGCGCGGGGCGTTCATGTGCGGCTTCGATGGCGGCGACGGCATCAACCCCATAGGCCTTGTGCAGAGGTTTGCGCAGCCAGATCGGCAGCGCTTGCGGGGGTGTCTTCGCCCACGACTCTCGCCCTTCGGCGTCCAGCTTGCGCAGCACAGCATTCACCATGCCAGAGGCGCGGGACCAGCTGGGGTGGCGCTTGGCGATTTCAACCAGCGAGGCGACGACGCCATGGGGTTCGGACCCGTCCACCAGCAGTTCAGCGGCGCCAAGGCGCAGCAGGTTCTGCACCGCTAGTGTCGGGCGTCGGGTCAGATAGGGGCGCAGAACGGCGTCGATCCGGCCCATGTGGCGCATGACCGTCAGCGCCAGGCGCTGGGCTCGGGCGACATCCTGCGGTGACAGGCCCGGTGGCGTCGGCTGATGGGACATCATCCGATTATCCATCATCACCGCACGCAGGTGGTCCAATGCCGCACGGCGGGCGGTAAGGCCGGTATCTGAGCCAGTATCTGACATGGGTGGTCCTCTTGTCACTCAACCCGCGCGGGGTATATCAAAGGCTCAGACCGCACAAGGATCGCGACCCATGTCCGACGACATCGCCAAGCCCCGTACCGACCTGCCACCCGCCGCACAGCGCGCGCTGGCCGAGGCCGAGGAGCGGCGCAAGGCGGCGAAAGCGCTGGACCTGCCAATCGAACTGGGTGGGCGCGACGGCCCGGAACCGGTTCGCTATGGCGATTGGGAAAAGAAGGGCATCGCGGTCGATTTTTGAGAGTTTCGCCGCGCACGCGCGTCGACCGGGGAACGCCCCTTCTCAACCCCCGCGTCGCGGGGGCATCGGCAGGGCGTGTTGCCACGGGAAATCTTAGACGGTGGTGACCCTGCCTCGAATGCAGCGCGCGTTGCGGGTTCGGGATGCCTCCGGCGGGAGTATTTAGACCAAGAAGAAGGGCTTAGCGCATACCAAGGACATCGAGCATGTCGAAGCGCCCGGGGCCTTTGCCCTGGCCCCAGAGCGCGGCCTTGAGGGCGCCGCGCGCGAAGATGGCGCGATCCGTGGCGACATGGCGCAGCACGATCCGTTCGCCCTGACCGGCGAAAAGCACGTCATGTTCGCCCACAATATCACCGCCGCGAATGGCGGAGAAACCGATATGGCCGCGCTGGCGGGCACCGGTGATACCGTCGCGGCCCGAGTCCTTTGCGACATTGAGGTCGATGCCCCGGCCATCCGCTGCGGCCTGGCCCAGCATCAGGGCAGTGCCGGAGGGGGCGTCGACCTTGTGGTGGTGATGGGCCTCGATCACCTCGATATCGAAATCTTCGTCAAGCGCGGCGGCAACCTGCTTGGTGATCTGCACCAGAAGGTTTACGCCGAGGCTCATGTTGCCGGCCTGGATAATCGTCGCATGGCGGCTGGCATGGGTCAGGGCCTGGTCATGGCTGTCATCCATCCCAGTGGTGCCGATCACATGCACGCAGCGGGCCTGCGCGGTCAGTTGGGCGTGCGCCACTGTGGCGTCGGGCGAGGTGAAGTCGATCACGGCCTGCGCATTGACAATCGCGTCAATTGGGTCGGCATGGACAATGACGCCAGTCGCCGCCCCCCCCATGCATTCCCCCAGATCGCGTCCTGACCAGTCATGGCCCGCTCGCTCTGTCACCGCGACCAGATGCGCTGCATCGCTGTCATTCACCAGTTTGATCAGCATCTGCCCCATTCGGCCTGATGCGCCCATTACTGCGATTCCGGTGCTGCCCTGCATGGTCTCGATCCTTTGGCATATTCCTGCCATCGCTCTATCGCACCCGGCACGCGGGTTAAAGCCGTTGCTTGCGGGTGAACGGGTGATCCCATAAGTGGGGAGGAAAGGATGATGCTATGGCTAAGAACAAGTTTCACGACGGACCGGGGCCCTCGCAGCGGCAGTTGCGGGTAGGCGAACTGATACGGCGTACCCTGTCGGATGTGCTGATGCAGGGGGATATTCACGACCCTGAACTGAACGCCATGTCGATCACAGTCAGCGAAGTGCGGACCTCGCCCGATTTGAAGATTGCAACCGTCTACGTGCTGCCCCTTGGCGGCGGCCAGCGGCAGGAGGCCATTCAAGCGCTGAAGCGCAACAAGGGCGAACTGCGCCGGATGATCACCAAGAAGATGAACCTGAAATACGCGCCTGACTTCCGGTTCCTGATTGATGAGACCTTCGACAAGATGGATGAGACTCGCGCGCTGTTTAACCAAGACAAGGTGCGGCAGGATCTGGACCGGTCCGAGGATGGCGACGAGGAATAAGATGCGTGCGCTGATCCTCTCGCTGATGATGTTGGCCGCCCCTTCGGCGCAGGCAACCGAATGCCGGCAGGACCAGTTTGACGGGTCCGATTTTACCATCTGCGAGGTGGACCTTAGCCGCGAGGATCTGAGACTGTTCCTGCGCGACGATGCGGGCAACATCCTGGGCAATTTCTCTCGTGTGGAGGGCAGCCTTGCTTCCGGTCAGCGGCTCGGATTTGCCGTGAATGCGGGCATGTTCCATGACGACAGGCGGCCCGTGGGGCTCTATATCGAGGATGGCCAGCAGGAGATGAGGATCATCACCTCGGACGGTCCAGGCAACTTCGGACTGCTGCCAAATGGGGTGTTCTGCATCCAGGATGGCCGCGCGCAGGTCATTGAAAGTCGCGCTTATGCGGCGAACCCGCCTGACTGCCGCTACGCCACCCAATCGGGGCCGATGCTGGTGATCGACGGAGCACTGCATCCGCGGTTTTTGCCCGACAGCACATCGCTCAACATTCGCAACGGGGTTGGGGTCGATGCGACGGGTACCCGTGCGATTTTCGCGATTTCAGACCGGGCGGTGAATTTCGACCATTTCGGGCGGCTCTTCCGCGATCATCTGGGAACGCCCAATGCGCTCTACCTCGATGGACGGGTGTCGCGGCTTTATGCGCCTGACTTGGGTCGCGACGATTTCGGGTTTCAACTGGGCCCCATCCTTGGGACGGTTGTTGACGAGGCGGGCAAGTCCCTCTAGCAGCATCGCCTTTCTGGGACGGTTTGAACGGAGGCCCACGGCATGGGGCGCAAGCGCAAGGGACGCGACATTCACGGCTGGCTGGTGGTGGACAAGCCCGCCGGGCTGACCTCGACCGCCGTGGTCAACAAGGTTCGTTGGGCATTCGATGCGAAGAAGGCAGGCCATGCGGGCACTTTGGACCCGGATGCCACGGGGGTGTTGGCGGTGGCTTTGGGTGAGGCGACCAAGACTGTGCCCTATATCACCGACGCCATGAAGGCCTATGTCTTTACCGTCACATTTGGGGCCGCGACCAATACCGATGATGCCGAGGGCGAGGTGGTCCAGACAAGCGACCTGCGGCCGACGGATGATCAGATTATTGAGGCTCTGAAGGGGTTTGAAGGCGACATCATGCAAGTGCCGCCGAAGTTTTCCGCCGTGAAGATCGACGGGGAACGCGCCTATAAACTGGCGCGCGATGACGAAGAATTCGAGATCGCCGCGCGGCCCCTGTATGTGGAAAGCCTGACCCTGCTGTCCCGTCCTGATGCCGATCATGTCGAGTTGGAGATGGTCTGCGGAAAGGGCGGCTATGTCCGCTCGATCGCGCGAGATCTGGGTGAGGTGCTTGGCTGCCTGGGCCATGTCCAGCAGTTGCGCCGCGTCTGGTCAGGGCCTTTCGATGTTGAAGATGCGGTGGCATTCTCGTTGATCGAGGAGGGGGCCAAAGACCCCGAGCTCGACGCGCATCTGCTGCCCTTGCAGGTTGGGCTTGATGATTTGCCGGAACTGCGCGCCAATGATCTGGGGTTTGCCCGGCTTAAAAACGGCAACCCGGGGCAGGTTCTGGGCACCGCCGAATATGGCGAGGAGGTCTGGGTGTCTTACAAGGGCGCTCCTGTGGCCGTTGGCATCTATCGCGGCGGCGAGGTTCATCCGTCCCGCGTTTTCAACCTGTGATCATCCGGACGCATCAAAAGGGCGATGCGGCCAGCGTTGCGGTCTATTCTGACTGTGAACGGTATCGATATTCGCTCAGCCGGGTCTGGGACGAGGCCGAGCCGCGCGTTTTGTTCATCATGCTGAACCCATCAAAGGCGACCGAGGTGCAGAATGATCCCACCGTGGAACGCTGCGAGCGGCGCGCGCGGGTGCTGGGGTTTGGCGGGTTTCGGGTGATGAATATCTTTGCATGGCGGGAAACCGACCCGCGCCTTCTGCGCGCCGCGCCTGATCCCGTGGGGGCTGACAACGACAGGCTCCTGCTTGATGGATTGGGATGGGCCGACACGGTCATTGCGGGGTGGGGCGTTCATGGCGAACACCTGAATCGCGGTCCGGAAGTTGAAGTGCTGTTGCGCGGGGCAGGGGTGGATCTGCATTGTCTGGGTCTTTCCAAGGCCGGGCATCCACGCCACCCGCTTTACATCGCCTATGCCACACAGCCGCAGGCCTGGCCTGCCCGTTGACCTCGCCTGCCTGCGCGCGCAGGGTGAGCAGAGGGAGGGCCGTGCCATGTCGGATATTCCGGGTTTCACGCAAAGCTTTATCGAGACCAATGGGGTTCGCCTGTCGGTGCATCAGGGAGGGGAAGGGCCGCCGCTGATCTGCCTGCATGGGTATCCGCAGAACCATATGTGTTGGGTCAAAATCGCGCCCGATCTGGCGCGCGACTTCCACGTGATCATCCCAGATCTGCGCGGCTATGGGGACAGCGATGCGCCGCCGGATGACGCGGACCACCACGTCTATTCCAAACGCGAGATGGCAAAGGATATCATTGGGATCATGGATTTCATGGGGCTGGAGAGGGCCCATATCCTTGGCCATGACCGTGGTGCCCGGGTGACTTACCGCCTTGCATTGGATCATCCCGAACGGGTGGATCGGCTCGGGATCATTGAGGTGGTTCCGACGGCTGATTTCTGGGCGTCATGGAACGCGGAACTGGCGCTGAAGGCGTATCACTGGACATTTCTGGCTCAACCCGCGCCTGTACCTGAACGCATGATCGCTGCTGATCCGGTGGCCTATTATGACTGGACATTATCCAGCTGGACCCATTGCCGAAGCCTCGCGCCCTTCGAAGGGGCCGGATTGGACAGCTATCGGCGTCAAGCGTCGGACCCGGCGAGGGTACATGCGATGTGTGCAGATTATCGCGCGGGAGCAACCATTGACCGCGCGCTGGATGAGGCCGACCGGCTCGCGGGCAACAAGATTGCGGCCCCGCTGCATTTTGTCTGGGCCAGCGCCGGGTTTCCGGCGAAAACAGGGGATCCGAAAGCGATCTGGCAAGCTTGGTGTGATCTGCCCGTCACCGGGGAGGAAATTCACGGAACCGGTCATTTCGCGATGGAAGAAGTGCCCGAAGCCATTCTGACTACAGTTCGCCCACATTTTGTGGCGGGTTAGCCCGCCGGTCAGGCAGTTTCGGCCAGATCGTCCAGGCGAATGTCGCGGATCAGGATGGCCGAGGGATCGAGCCCCTGCGCACCGGTTACGTGCAGAACAACTGTGCCATCCACCATTATGCTTGCGCCGGTGCCGTCGTCGAAATCTATCACCGAGACAGTCGGTTCTGGCGAGGCTTCAAGATCAACGCTGACCTGGATCTGATCTTCGTCAGGGTCAAAATCGGTAACAATCGCAGCCTCTGCATCGGATTCGATGTAGCTGCCGGCTTCAAACAGGTCCGCGCCAAGGCCACCAATGCCAAGATCACCCGCCCCAAGGAACAGGTGGTCGTCGCCATCGCCGCCCACCAGCGTATCGGAGCTGTCCTCATCATAAGGACCGAAATCACTGTCGCCGCTGGTGAATGTGCCGTCGAGCGTGTCATTGCCGTCGCCACCAGACATGTCATCCGAGCCGAAGCCGCCAAGCAGATAGTCGTTGCCCTCTCCGCCCTGCAATTCGTCGTCGCCGTCCGCGCCAAACAGAAGGTCGTTGCCATCATCTCCGGACAGGCTGTCGTCATCTTCGCCACCATGCAACAGGTCATGGCCGGTGCCGCCCGACAGAACATCCGCACCCTGATCGCCGTAAAGCTCATCGTTGCCTTCGTCGCCGAGCAAGGTGTCATCGCCCTCGTTGCCAAAGGCGAGATCGTTCTCAGTGCCACCAGAGATCAGATCGCCACCATCGCCACCCGTCAGGGCGTCAGCACCTTGCTGGCCGAACAGTTCGTCCATTCCGGCGCGCCCGCGAAGGATATCGTCACCGGTGCCGCCATTCAGCAGATCGTTGCCATCAAGACCGTTGATCGTGTCCTCACCCGCACCGCCATCAATTGTGTCGTTGTCATCGGTGCCGGTCAGGGAATCATCGCCGTCCGTCGGTTCCAGCGTTTCCTGTTCAAGCACGACGTCATCCAGCGTGACATCAGTGGTGCCATCCAGTTGCAGGATCTGAACACCGTCAGAGAAGACAGCAGTGCTGCCCATCTCTTCATCCGGTTCCAGCGTGATTTCAGGCGGGGTGTCACCATCGTAGCGCACCAGAATCGTATCTACACCGGAGATGAAATCAGTCAGGATCGGCACATCTTCGGGAACATCGTCGCGGGTCTGGAACACATCAGCCCCTTCGCCGCCGGTGACGAT
The DNA here is from genome assembly GCF_050896395.1 of Nioella aestuarii. Taxonomy (NCBI): domain Bacteria; kingdom Pseudomonadati; phylum Pseudomonadota; class Alphaproteobacteria; order Rhodobacterales; family Paracoccaceae; genus Nioella; species Nioella aestuarii. Next base: position 15,045 of record NZ_JBPBBA010000007.1, read on the forward strand.
ATCGCCATCGCCCAGAATCAGAGTGTCGTCATCGTCGCCCCCGTCCAGCGTATCGGCCCCTTCGCCGCCATCGAGTGTATCCTGGCCGTCATCGCCATACAGAAGATCATCGTCTTCTTCGCCGTACAGTTCATCGTCGCCTAGATCGCCTGTCAGAACATCACTGCCGGCGGTGCCGAATCGAATCTGCGGCTCCGGATCTTGGCTGGTGTCGGTCTGATAATCGTCTTCGGACTGATCGCTTTGATCACCGAATAGATCATCCAACAGATTGCCGCCGGCCATGGTCGCTTCACCGGCCCCCTCATCAGAGGATGTTCCGGGATTGCCCATGCCGTCAGTGCCGAACAGAAGATCATGCAGATCAGAGGTATAGACGGACGCGTCATAGCCGCCATCGCCGCGGCCATCGTCCGACGCGTCTGATCCTGCGCCTGTGCTGTTCTGGTCATCGTCGCTGGAAAACAGCCCCTCGAGCGCGAACCCGAGAAGCATCAGCAACATTACTCCACCCGCTGCAATCATTTTCGTTCCTTTTGCCTCAACGAAGGGCCCCGGGGGTTGAGCCTTTTCATATAGTTGACGATGATCCTGCGCCGGTCGTTGGGTCATTTACCGGCCACCACAAGGTTTTCCTGTGGAATAAATGTGGCGCTGTTTCCGAACCGTGAATGAAGCGCCTTTTGCTGTCCCTATGTTCAGAGTCTTTGATAAAAAGCTCAATAAAATCTTACTCAGTTGGTTAATGCCCAACTGCCCCAATCCCGGCAGAATTGCCTTATTTGGAAGGGGAAAAGGGGGGTTCCCTTTGTAGAGAATATCCCCTATACGCCCGCAATCGCCCCTGACGGGGTGATGACTCTCCACGGGCCTTGCTGGACGACATCCCGGCCTGCGCCGTCCACTTTGAACCTGAAAAGGAGACCCCGATGTCGATCACTGCCGAAGAAAAAGCCCGCTTGATCGCGGAATTCGCAACCAAAGAAGGCGACACCGGTTCGCCCGAAGTGCAGGTCGCGATTCTCACCAGCCGCATCAACACGCTGACCGAGCACTTCAAAAGCCACAAGAAGGACAACCACTCTCGCCGTGGTCTTCTGATGATGGTTGCTCAGCGTCGTAAGCTGCTGGACTACACCAAGGCCAAGGATGAAGCTCGTTACCAGAGCCTGATCCAGCGTCTCGGCATCCGCCGCTAAACGCAGCCTGATACCGAATACGAACGCCCGTCCGGTCCCATCCGGGCGGGTGTTTGCGTTTCAGGGGCTCAGATCGGTTGACGGCGCGCCATCAAGGCTGCGTGGATCGGCTGGTTGGCCGCAATCACGCCGGGCAGCAGCGGGTGTGGGTTGTTGAAGCTCAGTGGCCGATTGTCCCGGTCTGAAATTCGCCCCCCGGCCTCGGACACGATCAGGGCGCCCGCGGCGATATCCCATTCCCAGCTGTCGCGGAAGGTGATCATGCCATCGAAGCGGCCCTGTCCGACAAGCGCCAGCCGATAGGCAAGCGAGGGACGGAAGCTTCGGCGAACCGTGGGCACGCCCCCCGGCCAGTGATCCGGCCGGAAATTCGGACGAGAGGCCAAAACAGTGGCCTGAGGCTCTTCGCTTGTACGCGACGCCAAGAGGGGTGCGCCGTTCAGCGCCGCCCCTTTCCCGAGCTCTGCCGTGAACATCCGGTCCAGCAACGGCAGATACACCACCGCTGCCGTCACCAGCCCTTGACGGGTGATGGCAAGGGAGTGGGCGAAGTTCTTTTGCCCGTCGATGAAAGACCGCGTGCCGTCGATAGGATCGACGATGAAGACGTGATCGCGTGACAGCCGATCCGCTCCGTCCTCGGTTTCCTCGGACAGCCAGCCATAGCCGGGTCGCGCGGTGGTCAGGTTTTCACGCAGCATGGCGTCAATTTCCAGATCAGCCTCGGTCACGGGACCGTGGCCGCCCGGCTTGTCCCAGATCTGCGGATCACGTGTCCAGTGGCGTTCGGCGATCCGGCCCGCGTCCAGTGCCGCGTCGATCAGAAGGGTAAGATCAGGCCCCGGCAAGCGTCAGTCCCTCGACCAGAAGCGATGGCACAACGTGACTTAAATGCGTGCGGGCGTCATTGGCGGGCACGATTGTACGCAGCATGTCGCGCAGGTTGCCCGCGACGGTGCATTCGTTGACTGGATAGGCCAGTTCGCCGTTTTCCACCCAAAAACCGGATGCGCCACGGGAATAGTCGCCCGTGTTTGGGTTGATGGAACTGCCGATCATCGAGGTGATCAGCAGGCCGGTGCCCATGTCGCGCAGCAGATCTTCGCGGCTGGCTGTGCCCTGAGTTAGCGCAACGTTGGACACTGAGGGCGAAGGCGGAGACGAGGTGCCGCGTGCGGCGTTACCCGTCGATTGCAGGCCCAGTTTGCGGGCGGTGGCAAGGTCCAGTGTCCAGCCAGTCAGTACGCCCTGGTCGATGATGGCGCGCTCTGCCGTGGGCAGGCCCTCGGCGTCGAACGGGCGCGATCCACTGGCGCGGGGGCGCAGCGGTTGTTCAATCAGCGACAGCCCCTCAGGCAGCACCTGTTCGCCAAGCGCGTCCCGCAGCCAGGACGCGCCGCGCGCGATGGCAGAGCCGTTGGCGGCCTGTAACAGGTGCCCGATCAGCGACGAGGACACGCGTTCATCGAACAGCACCGGAAAGGCCCCGGTCGCGGGTTTACGCGCGCCTTTGCGGGCGACAGTGCGTTCGGCGGCGATGCGGCCGACCTCTGCCGGGGGTATCATGTCGGAACGGTGCATCCGCATATCGCCAAAGTAATCGCGTTCCATTCCCAGCCCTTCGCCAGTGATGGCAACACAGGACAGGCCATGATCGGTGCGCGTATAGCCGCCGGAAAAGCCGTTCGTCGCGGCGATGTGGCGGGTGCGGCGTCCATATCCGGCGCTGGTGGACTGGACCTGGCTGACGCCATCCACGGCCAGTGCAGCGGCCTCGGCTTCCAGCGCGCGGGCTTCCAGATCGGCGGGATCGGGCTCTGGTGACGGGTCGATCATATCGAGGGCCGCAATGTCCCAGCCTGAGGCCAGCTGAGAAGGTTCGGCCAAGCCGATGTTCGGATCCTCGGGTGCGAGCCGGGCCATGGCAACGGCGCGCTCTGCCATTTCCTGCATGGTTTCAGGACGGATGTCCGAGGCCGACACACAGGCTTGCCGTTGTCCCATCAGGACCCGCAGACCAATTTCCACGCCATCAGAGCGTTCGGCATGTTCCAACGCGCCATTCAGCACATCAATGGACAGCGACGTGCCCTGCACCGCAATCGCATCCGCCGCATCGGCCCCGGCCCTGCGGGCGGCGTCCAGAAGGGCATGGGCGAGGGTTTCGGGGGTCTGCGTCATGGTCCGGTCATCCTATGCAAGAACTGAGTTCCAGACCTAGTGCCCTGTTGTCAGACGCACAAGGTGGCAAGAAAAAACCCCCGGACTGCGAGAGGCAGCCCGAGGGTGGATTCTTGCAGTGTCGTGCTTATTGCAGCGGCACGCCGTTCGCGGTGATGCCTCCGCCCGGAAGGAACTCGACGGTCGAGGTGTAGCTGTCGGGGCTTGCGCCGGGGATGGCGAACATTCCCAGCATCCCGCGCGCCATGCCTGCCTGCTGCGGCGGAAGCAGACCGCCTTCGGACAGCGACTGGATCAGGGTATTCGCACCGGTCAGGCTGAGGTTCACGGCGCCAACCGGCATCGGGATCATCTGGCCAGGGGCGAAGTCGACATCGCCTGATCCGGTCAACTCTGCCCCACCAAAGGACACTTGCAGATTGTTCAGTGTCAGATCCCGCAGTTCACCCGGAGGGGCCATCATGCTTTCAGGGTCGATCATCATCAGATCGACGAACAGCTGCACGGTGCCTGACAGGTCTACGATGACCGTCGCAGGTGTGCGCGGAATGGCTTGGCCCGGGTCAACCATCGCCCAAAGCGATTCTTCCACCGCGACGCCCTGATAGGCAATCGTGGCCGAGAACGGCGACGGGGTGGCCGATTGCGCCAACGGCATGTCGATGGACAGGGCCGTGGAATCTGCCGATGCAGCAACGGGGAAGGGCATCTCATTTGTGGCGAGGTTGAGGGTCACTCCCGTGGCTGCAAGCGCATAGCGGAGGTTTTCCTCAGACACCCCGAAGCCGATCGATCCGCCAGTGTTCGACGCCGAAAAATCTACGTTCTCGTAGGTGTCCACGAACATGAAGCCAGCCGAAGCTGAGTTGTAGGTGGCATCGCCGCTGATCGAGAAGCCTGCGGGGAAGGTATCAATAGTCATCCAGTCGATGCCACGCGGCATGGTCCCGGTGCTGGTGCTTTCCATTCCTGCAAGGGCAATGGATAGGTTCAGATGTCCGTCACCACGACCGCCTGTCGGGGCTGGCAACGGGGTGGGCTGAGGCGCGGCGGGGGTCACGACCTTGCCCGGGGCGGGCATATTGGGTTGCGGGGCAGGCACCAGTTCGGGTTCTGCGCCGCTGGCGGGCTCGAACATCTCGACGTCGAAGGTCAGCCCGGAAAGTGTGCCGCTGGAGGTGAAACCGAGCATTGCAGGATTGGTGAAATCATAGGTCGCGCTGGCGCCATAGCCGTCGAGCGAGATGTTGTGGATGATTTCAGGGATCTCGGACGGATCGCCGCCGACGAAATCAATGCTTTCAACGGTTACACGTTCGAACCCGCTGTTCAGCGTCATCATTTCCGGGCTGCCCGTGGCAAAGCCGCCGAGACCCTGAAGGCTGAGCTGAATGTTCACGGCATCCGGCGCGTCCGCATCGTCAAAACCGGTGATGGAATACGTCATGGAATCAGCTGCTGAAATGATGACGGATCCGTCGGCCTGGTTGGTCAGCGTGACCTGCGGGATGGTGCCGGAAACTGACACGTCTTCAATCATCATGGTGCTGGTGATGTTGGTCAGCGTCAGGCCGCTGCCATTGGGGGTTGCCTGCGCTGTCAGGGTGTAGCCGAATTCGGTGGCCTGTTCCTGCCAGATCGCCCAAAGCTGTTCGGCATTGATGTCGGCCATGGCGGGGGTGGCTGCCAGCAACGCGGCGGTAGACAAGCTGAGCGAAAGGGATTTCATCTTTGACATAACGACCTTCCAAATGTGAATTGCTGATAAGAATGTCCGCCTCGCAAGGGCGGGCGTCAAGGTCTGGATATGACGACCTTGGATTTCAACGGTTTTTCGGCGGGAGATTGCGGATATGGGCAGTTTAGACGGCAAGGTGGCAATGATTACCGGGGCAAGCCGAGGGATCGGCGAAGCAGCTGCGCGGCTTTTCGCGGAAGAGGGCGCCAAAGTCTGCCTGCTGGCGCGATCTCGTGACGAGATTGCTCAGATCGCAGGTGAGATTGGCGAGGCGGCCCTGGCCATTCCCTGCGATGTGAGCCGCTACTGGCAGGTCGAGGCCGCTGTGAATGCCTGTGTCGAGGCGTTCGGCGGGCTTGATATCCTGATCAACAATGCAGGTGTGATTGAGCCCATCTCTGACATGATGGGCTCTGACCCCGATGCGTGGGGGCATGTCATAGATATCAACCTCAAGGGCGTTTACTACGGGATGCGCGCCGCAATGCCGGTGATGGTTGCGGGTGGTGGCGGGTCCATCCTGACCATCAGTTCAGGTGCCGCTCACAACGCGTTGGACGGGTGGAGCCATTATTGCACGTCGAAAGCTGGCGTCGCGATGTTGACCAAATGCGCCCATAAGGAAGGGGCGGCGCAAGGTATACGGGCCATCGGCTTGTCACCGGGCACGGTTGCGACCCAGATGCAGCGAGAAATCAAGGCCAGTGGTGTCAACCCGGTCAGCGAGCTGAACTGGGAGGATCACATCCCCGCGGATTGGCCTGCAAAGTGCCTTTTGTGGATGTGCGGATCTGATGCAGACGCATTCATGGGCGAAGAGATATCCCTGCGTGATGATAGCATTCGCCGCCGGATCGGGGTGATCGCGTGATTGATCTGACCAAGGACGGCGGGCTGTGGACCATCACGCTGAACCGGCCTGACAAGGCCAACTCCCTGACTGCCGAGATGCTGGAGCGGTTGGCGGAGATCGCCGAAGAAGGTGCTGGAGACGACAGGTTGCGGGCCCTTGTGCTGACCGGCGCAGGCGACCGGGTGTTTTCAGCAGGTGCCGATCTGGACGCGGCAAAGGCGGGGTTGGCCGTGTCACCACTTTGGGAAAGAGTGTCAAGTGCGATCGCTGCTCTGCCCTGTGTGACCATCGCTGCCTTGAACGGAACGCTCGCGGGTGGGGCTTTTGGCATGGCGCTGGCCTGCGACATTCGCATTGCGGTGCCGGGGGCGAAGTTCTTTTACCCGGTGGCGCGGCTTGGTTATTTGCCGCAGCCCTCCGATCCTGGGCGCCTTGTGTCGCTGTTGGGGCCCGCGCGCGCCAAGATGATCCTATTGGCCAGCCAGAAGATCGGGGCGGAAGAGGCGCTTTCATGGGGTCTGGTCGAGCGTGTGGTGCCGGCGGAAGACCTGATCGGGGTGGCTCGGGATCTGGCACAGGCGTCGTTGGAGGGAAAACCGGACGTTTTGCGCCAGATCAAAGCGATGTGTGGATGATCTGACCGGTTTCGCCGCCTTCGGCGTCGACCCGCGCGGCCCGTTCCGGGCCGCGAAGGAGGGTTCTGGCCCTGTCGCCAGGCGGCACGTCTCAGAGGAGACCATGCCATGACGAAAGGGTGAGCCTATCGTCGTTTCCAACCACGCCTGGCGCCGGGGGTCTTGGAGTGGAAGTCGGCGGGGCGTTTCCGGACCCAGGCAATGAAGTTCTGCAATCTTGGATGAGCCTTGAGCGCCTCGATCGTGTTGAACTCGCGCGCGAGGTCCGTTTCCGAGAGGGTTGCGTGAATCTCGTTATGGCAGATCTGGTGGAGCAGGACCGTGGGCCCACCTTTGCCGCCACGCAGGCGGGGGATCAGGTGATGGAGACTTTGCCTTGCCCGAGGCGGGATCGGGCGGCCGCAGAGGGGGCAGATCGGGTGGTCATCCATGTCTGTTGTGGTCCTGCGCTGCGCCGCCCTTTAGGATGGTGCAAAATCAGGGCGAGGCAAGGGGCGGATGCAGGCTGAGAGACTGGACGCAGTTGTGATCGGAGCGGGGCCAGCGGGGCTGATGGCCGCCGAAGCGATGGCGCGCTCTGGCCGGTCCGTTGTGGTGATGGAGGCCAAACCATCCGCGGGGCGCAAGTTGCTTATGGCGGGAAAGTCGGGGCTGAACCTGACCAAGGATGAACCGATTGATCGGTTCCTAGAAGCCTATGGCGAGGCTGCCGATTGGCTGGATCCGATGCTGCGGGCATTTGGGCCGGACGCCGTGAAAGACTGGGCCGAGGGGCTGGAGCAGCCCGTTTTTACCGGATCGTCGGGGCGGGTCTTCCCGAAGGCGATGAAGGCATCGCCATTGTTACGGGGACTGCTTGGGCGGATTGGTGCGCAAATGCGACTCAGGTGGCGCTGGACAGGCTTCGCAGATAATGCCCTGAGTTTCGACACGCCACAGGGGGAACGGCGGGTTCAGGCCGCGGTCACGGTGCTTGCGCTTGGTGGCGGGTCCTGGGCACGGCTTGGGTCGGATGCGGCCTGGGTGCCCTGGCTGAAAGAGGCAGGCGCAGAGATTGCGCCGATTGTCCCGGCGAATATGGGGTTCCAGGTGGCGTGGTCCCCGCATATGGCGCGCTGGTTCGGGGCACCGGTTAAGGGCTGTGCCCTGTCCGCCGGGACTCGGAGCGTTCGGGCAGAGTTCGTCATATCCGCGCGTGGCGTGGAAGGTGGCGGGATCTATGCACTTTACCGGGAACTGCGCGAAGGCGCGGCGCTGGTCCTGGATCTATTCCCGAATCTGTCCGAGGACGCGCTGGCGGACCGTTTGGCCCGCCCAAGAGGAAAGGCAAGCCTGACCAACCAACTGCGCAAGGCTCTCGGCTTGGAAGGCGCGCGGATGGCGTTGGTGAATGAGCTGGCACGCCCCCTCCCCGAAGGGGAAGCTCTGGCCTTGCGGCTGAAGGGCCTGGAGCTGCCGCTGGCGGGTCCGAGGCCTTTGGACGAGGCGATTTCCACGGGTGGTGGGGTGACGCGGGCTGCGGTGGATGACGGTTTGATGCTGCGGGCCGTCCCAGGGATCTTCGTGGCCGGAGAGATGCTGGATTGGGAGGCGCCCACTGGCGGCTATCTGCTGACTGGATGCCTGGCGACAGGGTTGTGGGCTGGGCAACATGCAGGAGCGTGGCGCGGATGATTGCGCTCCGGGCCAAGCCCGGATCGCGGCGAGAGCGGCCCGCGTCAAGCCCCTCCGGGGCCCTCCTTGGACCGCGTTGCCACGGAAGGCCGCACGGGCTGTTCCTGACATTCCACGATTCACTGGCGGCGCTGTAGGTACGCCTCCGGCGGGAGTATTTGGGCCAAGAAGAAGGAGCTGGCGCGCGTCAGGCGGCCGCGGCTTTCTTGTAGGCGGGGCGGTCGAACATCATCGCGCCAAACGCATGGATTCGGTCATCGACGACGGGGAATTTTGCGCCAACAGCCCATCTCAGACAATGAGCCAGCAGGATATCGGCAATCGTCATGGTCTCACCCATCAGGAAGGGGCCGGTTTCGGACATGCGCGGCAGCAAGCGGCGCTGGCTCTGCTCGAACTCCCACTTCAGGCTGTCCTTGATCGCGGGCAACCGGTGTTCTTCGGGCAGGACGAAGCTGTGCCGGGCTGCCATCCACAGGATCTGGTCAAATTCTTCGTTCACGAAATGGGTGAGCGCATCCTGGTGGGCGCGGTCGATGGTGCCGGGCGCGAAGGTCAGCGCCGCGTGGCGGTCGGCCAGATAGGTCATGATGGCGAGTGAATCGGTGATCGGGACACCGTCAGCGATCAGAACCGGCACCTTGCCTGCAGGGTTCACGGCAATGACGGACGGATCGCGGGGCGGGGCTTGGACATGGTCGTAGTCGAGCCCCAGTTCCTCAAGCGTCCACAGCACGCGCAGGGTGCGGGTCTGGGTTTTGCCAATCACTTTGTACATGGGTCGAGCTCCTGATGCGTCGGCGCAGGCTTGCACGGGACGGCGGGGGCGTCCAGAGGCGTGGGGCTGGCGGTTTGTTTGTGCTAGTCTGGTGTTGGGATCAATCGCGCGGGAGATATCCGATGCATCGCTGGTCACGGCACCTACGGCTCGCTTCGGTGTTTGCTTTGGCCTCGGCGACTCCAATGTTGGCCCAGACACCGCCCGGGGCGACAGATATTCCGGAATGGCTGCAGCAGCATGTGGGCACGGGTGAGGGACAGATCGCTCTTGTGGTTCTGCAAAGAGCGCGAGAACTGTATCAGGAGCAGGTTCACGAAGTCGGACTGACAAACCCCTGTTACCTTGCAATGGATGCAACGCGCCCGAGCACATCATCCATCGGTGAACCCGGGGAACGCTTCTATATCATTTGCGAGGCTGAGGAGTCGTTCCGCGCAGTGTCGTCAGGCTATGGAAGCGGCCGTGATCTGCCGCAGGCAAACTTCCGCAATGGACGGGAATGCGCGCGGCATTTCAGCAACGCAGAGGGATCTAACCTGACCATGGGCGGGGCCTATGTGACGGCAGAGACGCGGACCTCCTTCAAGGGGTATTTCAGCGATTCCGATGACAGGGTGCCGTTTGAGCGAACCTTTCTTCTGTTCGATGGCATGGGCGAAACCGACAATGCGCGAGAGAGGGAAATCGGCGGTCACGTCGCGATGTTCCTGCGCTGGCAGTGCCGCTACAGTGACCCTGAAAGCCCTTTCGCGGACGAAGATGGCTATGTCCCGTTCGGGCAGCTGATCAACTATGATGGGGGGCGGAGCAATGGTTGCACGACCTGGTCGGAGGAGGTGGCTGGCGACATCATTTCGTTGGTCGAGGGGGATCCGACAACGCTCTACATCTACCCGGAATCCGGCGACATCAATGCGGTGGCGGATGCCGTGCACGGGCAGCGGAGCCTTTCTGAGGAGGGGCTTTATTGGAACGCGACCTGCCTGGAGGAGATCGAGACACCAATGTTCTGGACGCGGGAAACCCTTCGTCCGATCATTGACGAGTGGCGGGATTCCCTGCCGGAACAACCGCCACTCGAATTGCCGATCTGCCGCTGACCGATTGTCCTAGCGCATCCGTGACGCAACCGTCGCCAGCCGGATCAGCACCCGTTCCAACAGGGCGTCCTGCGGGGCGTGCTGGCTTGATCGCAGGGTCAGGTCCAGCTCGATCAGCGCCTGAAGCGCCTGTTCCAGACGGTCCGATCCCCACATGCTTGCCTGACGGATCATCTTGTCGCGGCGTGGACCAAAGACGGGGGGGCGTAGGGCGCCCACGCCGGCAGAGGCCCCGCCGGGGTGGATTGCAGCGGCGTGGAGGGTGCGGAAATGGCGCAGGGCCATGATGGTCAGTGTCACAGGGGCAACGCCCTGACCCGTCAGTTTCTGCATCAACGCGCCGATCTGGGCGATCTGGCCTTCGGCTGCAGCGTGGATGATGTCGTCCATCCCGGCCTCGATCGTGGCGGGTGCACAGGCGGTCACATCGGCCACACTGACCGGGGTGGGATCGCCGATCTTGTAGAGCGCCAGTTTTTCAACAGTCTGACGGAAATCGCCGGGGTCGAGCTGCATGGCCAATGCGGTGAGCTGAGCGGAGGCATCGCGGTCAAGCTGGGTGACGCCGGATTTGGCCAGAGTTTCCTCGATCTCGGCGCGGCTTGGCGGATCATCGTAGATGCCGACGCAATAGGCTTGCTTGTGGCCTTCAAACAGCTTGCGCAGGGCAGATTTGGCTGGCAAGGCGCGCGGGGCGGTCACTATGATCTGAGCGTCGCCCGGCTGCCAGTCTTTCAGTGCCTCGGCTATGACGGGGGCAAGCCCGTCCGCCGCGTCCTCGACAAAGGCCACACGCGGGCCGGGGAAGAAGCCAACCGCCTTCACCGCATCCAGCAGCAGCGCCTTTTCACTGCGCAGCTCACTGGCGGAAATGCGGGACAGGCGCATTTCCTCTTCCGCGCCGGGGCCAAGCAGTTTGGCAATCACATCCTGCCGCTTGATGGCCACGCGCATCGCGTCGGCCCCGAAGATCAGAAGCCCGGCGGCAGATTGGTCGGGATTGGCGAAATAAGCGCTGGCGTCGCGGGCCGAAAGCTTCATGACCAGCGCAGCGAGGAGGCCAGCAGGCGCGACATGACCTGATCGGCCAGCGCGATCATCAGCCGGTCTTGCGCATCGCGGCGGGCGGCGGCGGTGGCGACGGCGGTCGAGGTGGTGGAATAGGCGGTGAAAGTCGAAACCGAATCGGCCAGCACTTCCGTGTCTGTTGCGGTTTCGGTCAGGGTGAACCGGACCGTGCCTGCGATATTGATGCGGGTGATGTCGTTGGTTCCGGTGATGGCGAGGTCCGTTTCCGACGTTTCGATCGTGTAGCCGAGCAGATATGTTTCGGCCTCTGGCAGCCCGAGACGTTCCTCCAGCCGGGATACCAGTTGAAATCCGAGCCGTGTGTCCGGGGCAGCGACCAGCACCTGCCCGCGCAACACCTGACCCGCCCCGCCCGGCGCATAGACCGGCGCAAAGCCGCAGCCTGCAAGCGGGGCTACGGCCAGAAGGGACAGGAAATGGCGGCGGTCAGATGACGACATTGACGATACGGCCCGGAACGACGATCAGTTTCTTGGGCTGACCACCGGCCAGCGCCTTGACCACAGCGTCGTCTGCCAGCGCGATCTTTTCAACCTCTTCCTTCGCCATATCCTTGGGCACGGTGATTTCCGAGCGGCGTTTGCCGTTGATCTGGATGGGCAGGGTCACGGTGTTTTCCACCAGCATCGCCTCATCCGCCACCGGCCAGGGCGCGTCGGCCAGCAGGCCCTCGCCACCCTGATGGGCCCAGATTTCTTCCGCAAGATGCGGGGTCATGGGCGACATCAGCTGTGCCAGCGTCATGATGGCCTGTTTCTGCGCCGCCGCGCCTGCCTTGGATCTGGCCAGCGTGTTGGTGAAGGCATAAAGCCGGGCAATCGCCGCGTTGAAGCCGAAGCTTTCAATGCCGAGCGTCACGTCGCGAATTGCCTTATGCATCTCGCGCAGCAGGTCTTCGTCGCCTTCGCCTTTTGCATTGGGGTCCATCGCGGCGATGCGGTCACACAGGGTCCAGACCCGGCCAATATGCCTGTGCGCGGCCTCGGCCCCGGCGGCGGTCCATTCCACGTCGCGTTCCGGCGGGGAATCGGACAGCACGAACCAACGCGCGGTGTCGGCACCGTAGTCTGCGATGATGTTCATCGGGTCGACGACGTTGTTCTTGGATTTGGACATTTTGGCAGAGGGGATGATTTCCACCTCGGTGCCATCCTTCAGGAAGCCCTTGCCGTCGCGCAGATCCACCTCCTCGGGGTAATGGTAAACGGGGCGGCCTTTCGCATCGCGGGTCTGGAAGATCGCGTGCGTGACCATCCCTTGCGTGAAGAGCGCATCGAACGGCTCCTTGGATTTCTCCGGCAGGTGGCCGCAGATGTGCATGGCCCGGGCGAAGAAGCGGGAATAAAGCAGGTGCAAAATCGCGTGCTCGATGCCGCCGATATACTGGTCAACATTCATCCAGTATTCGGCCTCGGCCATATCCGTGGGCGTCGTGGCGCGCGGTGCGGTGAAGCGGGCGAAATACCAGGACGAATCGACAAAGGTATCCATCGTGTCGGTTTCGCGTTTCGCAGGCGCACCGCAGGACGGGCAGGTGCAGTCGCGCCATGTGGGGTGACGGTCCAGCGGGTTGCCGGGAATGTCGAAGCTGACATCCTCGGGCAGCTCAATGGGCAGGTTTTCCTTTTTCTCGGGCACCACGCCGCAGGCATCGCAATGCACCACGGGAATCGGGCAACCCCAATAGCGCTGACGGCTGAGGCCCCAATCGCGCAGGCGGAACTTGGTGACGCCGGTGCCAAGGCCCTTGGCTTCCATCCAATCAATTGTGGTGTCGATGGCCTCCTGCCCCTTGGCCTCATCCAGCCCGGCGAAATGGTCAATCCATTTCACTTTCTCGGTCTTCGGCGGCACGAAGGCCTCTTTCTCGACCGGCGCGGGATCATCCAGCGCCACGAAAGTATCAATCACCGGCAAGTCATACTTGCGGCAGAAATCGAGGTCGCGCTGGTCATGCGCCGGGCAGGCGAAGATCGCGCCGGTCCCGTAATCCATCAGGATGAAGTTGGCGACCCAAACCGGAATCTCCCAGTCCGGGTTCAGCGGATGGCGCACACGCAGCCCGGTATCGGCCCCCAGTTTTTCCGCCTTTTCAATGGCTTCTTCCGTGGTGCCGCCCTTGCGCATCTCGGCCACCTTGGCGGCGAGATCGGGGTTCTCGGCCTCCAGCGCCTTGGTCAGCGGGTGGTCGGGGGAGATGCCCAGGAAGGACGCGCCCATCAGCGTATCGGGGCGTGTGGTGTAGACCTCCAGCGACTCGATGCCATGGGAAGGCTCGGTCAGCGCCCACGAGAATTGCAGACCGCGCGATCTGCCGATCCAGTTTTCTTGCATCAGCCGTACCTTGGCGGGCCAGTCATCCAGAGTATCGAGCGCGTCGAGCAACTCGCCCGAGAAATCGGAGATCTTGAAGAACCACTGGGTCAGCTCTCGCCGTTCAACCAGCGCGCCAGACCGCCAGCCACGCCCATCCTCGACCTGTTCATTGGCCAGAACGGTCATGTCCACCGGATCCCAGTTGACGATGGCGTTCTTGCGGTAGACCAGACCCTTTTCGAGGAAATCGAGGAACAGCGCCTGCTGCTGGCCGTAATATTCCGGGTCGCAGGTGGCGAACATGCGCGACCAGTCGATACCGAAGCCGAGCGGCTTCATCTGCTCGACCATCGTGTCGATATTCTCATAGGTCCATGTCTTGGGGTGCCCGCCCGAGGCCATGGCGGCATTCTCAGCAGGCATCCCGAAGGCGTCGAACCCCATGGGATGCAGCACGTTGTGACCCGTGGATTTCTTGTAGCGCGCGATGACGTCACCCATCGTGTAATTGCGCACATGGCCGATATGGATGCGGCCCGACGGGTAGGGGAACATCTCCAGCACGTAGTACTTCGGCTTCGTCTCATCGCGTTTGGCGAGGAACGTGCCGGACTTATCCCAGGCGGATTGCCATTTCGGTTCGATCACACTGGGGTCGTAGCGGGCCATGTGCTGTCCTTGTCGTCTGTCATACGAAAACGCCGGGCACGAGGGCCCGGCGTGTGTTTAGAAGTGTTGCGGAGCAGAATCTAGAGGTCACCTTCGCGGATACGGATCTGGCGCGCACGGGTCAGAATCGCGTCTTCCACTGCGCGCTGCGTCTCCCGGCTGACCGGACCGCCGCGCGACTGCAGGGCAACACGCAAGCTGCGGGCATCCAGCGCGGGATCTGTGACATATACTGTCGCGCGATAGGCGGTTCCGCCACCCGGGGGCGTGCCGTATCCAAATACAATGACACCCGAGAAGGGGTCGGCCGCTTCGATCGGCATGAAATCAAGAATTTCCAGCGAGGCGTTCCACAGGTAACGGTTCACCTCAACAGTCACGTTCGGGTCGTCATTGTTTGAGAACAGATCCCAGATCGTGTTGCGGTTCGGGTCTGGAAGCGCCCCGCCCTGAATGAGTTGCGCGCGGGTCTCGTCGCTCATTTCATTATTCAGCCCGCCGAAACGACCACCGCAAGCTGTCAGCGCCGTGAGCGCAAGCAATATCACCAAGATTTTGCTAAAACGTCCGATCATTATGCGCTCCCGTCCCGTTTATTTCCGGAATATTGTCGTAAATCCGCTTGGCCCTTGGTATCGCAGGGCCAATAGCGCGGCAAGTGTCTTAAAAGCCGTGCGCCCAAGCGATCCGCCCCGTCACTGTGGCATGTCTGCACCATCACCGGGCCAAGATACCAGTTCCTCGACGCGCTTTCTTGCATTCAGACCGCCGAAAGTTGAGAGAGAGGTATACCCAACGCGGATTCCCCGGTTGGGGAGATTTTATCAAACGAGGGAAAAACCATGAAAAAGGTTCTCTTCGCAACGACTGCACTCGTCGCCACCGCGGGCGTCGCAGCTGCAGACGTTACCGTTTCCGGTTACGCGGAAATGGGTCTTGTTGGCGGCGACATGATGGAAACCAACTTCCATCAGGACATCGAAGTCACATTCACCATGTCCGGAACCACCGACAACGGCCTGAGCTTCGGCGCATCCGTTCAGCTTGACGAAGGCGGCACCGCCGGCGCTGGCACCGTGACCTCCGATGATCAAGGCTACGCCGTGTTCATCTCCGGCAACTTCGGCACCCTGACCATGGGTGACACCGACGGCGCACTGGACTGGGCCCTGACCGAAGCCGGCAACATCGGCAACCCCGGCTCGTTGGCGGATGACGAAACCGGCCACGGCGGCTACAACGGTTCGTACGGCGAAGGCACCTCTGACGGTCAGGTTCTGCGTTACGACTACTCCTTCGGCGATTTCGCATTCGCGGTCTCCATGGAGCAGGACACCGTTGGTGGTGGTTCCGCAACCGCCGCTGAAGCTGGCGACACCAACGGCAACGTTGCCCTGGGTCTGCGTTACTCCACCTCCGCTGGTGGTGTGGACCTGAGCCTCGGCCTCGGCTACCAGTCGACCGACTTCGGCTCCCCGAACGACCAGACCGTCGTTGGTGCATCGGTTGTTGCTTCCTTCATGGGCGGCTTCTCCGCAGGCATCCAGTACAGCGACTGGTCCGACGTGGGCGGTGTTGCCGGCGCAGACAACTCGCACCTCGGCATCGGCCTCGGCTACTCCTCCGGCGCGATCTCGCTGCACGCCAACTACGGCGAATTCGACACCGGCGCATCCGGCTTCGGTGTTGCAGCAGCCTACGACCTGGGTGGCGGCGCTGGCCTGCACCTCGGCTACGGCTCGACCGACGGTGGCGCAGACACCTGGTCGCTCGGCCTGGCAATGTCCTTCTAATCCAACCGGATTATTTGGTAGGGAAGAGCGGGCTTTATGCCCGCTCTTTTCTTTTGTGCAGAAGGACAGTCATCCATGGCACTTGCAGAGATATCCAAAGCCATCACGCAGGCCGAAACCGCCGCAGGGCGGGTGCCCGGATCTGTTCGTCTGATCGCAGTGTCCAAAGTTCAGCCGCTGGAACGGGTTGAAGCAGTTTTGCAGGAAGGGCATCGCCTGTTCGGGGAGAACCGCGTTCAGGAAGCGGCCGGGAAGTGGCCGGATCTCAAGCAACGGTTCGATGGGGTCGCGGTGCATCTGATTGGTCCCCTGCAAACCAACAAGGCACGGCAGGCGATGGAGTTGTTCGATGCCATCCACACGTTGGACCGGCCCAAGCTGGCCACAACGCTGGCGCGTTTGGCGCAAGAGATGGGCCATTGCCCCGATCTGATGATTCAAGTGAATACCGGCGAGGAGCCGCAGAAGGCCGGTGTGTTGCCGCGGGATGCGGATCACTTCATTTCCGAGGTGCGCGCAATGGATTTGCCGGTGAAAGGGCTGATGTGCATTCCGCCGGTCGAAGAGGAACCCGCGCTGCATTTCGCGCTATTGGCGAAGATTGCAGAGCGCAATGGTTTGGCTGAGCTGTCCATGGGGATGAGCGCGGATTTCGAGACAGCGATTGCCTTGGGCGCAACCTGTGTGCGTGTGGGATCAGCGATTTTTGGAGATCGCGTTTCCGGCTGATAGTGGTTTCGCCACCTGCCGGTGTCGACTCGGAGGCGGTCCTCGTCAGGCTCCTGTGGAGCCCTCCTCGAACCGCATTGCCATGATAGAGTTCCATCCGCAGTGTTACGGCGTCTCTGCTACGCGCGAAGCATGGTGTCGAGGCCCCCGGCGGACATAATCGGACCGAGATGAAAGAGCTTAGGCCACGATCACTCGGCAGCCCGGCTGCAAGCGGCGGGTGAGCCAGAGAAGATGGTGTGGGGCCAATGCAATACAGCCCTCGGTCGGGTGGCCCGGCTTGCGCCAGCGGTGCAGAAAGATCGCAGATCCGCGGCCGGGCTCTGGCCGGGGCCAATTCCAGTCTGTCACCAGCACCAGATCATAGAGTCGATCAGCCCGGAACAGTTTCTCGTGACTGCCGCTGTAGGGCGCGCGGACATGGCTGTTATATGTGGGGCTGTTGGGGTCATCAGACCACAGATCGCCGGGCCCGATGGGATCCAGCCAGGGTGCGGGGCGCGCGATTCTGTCAGCGCGATAATACCCGCCAACAATTGTGTGAGTGCCGCGCGGGGTTGCGCCGTCCCCCTCACGCTTGTCGCCGCTCAAACCGCCGCGCCCAATAGAACATGCAAATCTGCGCCCGTGAAAGCACAACCCCATCGGGGTGAGAACCAGATCGGCGGGGGTCACAGAAAGTGCCCCGATTTCTTCGCCTTTACGTCGAGGTAATGGGCGTTGTGGCGGTTGGTTTTCGTCACCAGAGGGACACGTTCGGCAACGCGTATGCCTTCGTCTGACATCATCGCCACTTTGCGGGGGTTGTTCGTCATAAGCCGCACAGCCGAGAATCCCATGCGCCGCAAAATATCGGCCCCAAGACGGAAGTCACGCTCGTCATCTTCAAATCCAAGCCTATGGTTGGCTTCGACCGTATCAAAGCCTTGATCCTGAAGGGAATAGGCACGCATCTTATTGGCGAGCCCGATCCCTCTACCCTCTTGATTGAGGTAAAGCAGAACGCCAGCTCCGGCCTTGCCCATTTCAGCCAGTGCGGTGCGCAACTGCGGTCCGCAATCGCATTTCAGCGATCCCAGCACATCACCTGTGAAGCAGGCAGAATGCAGCCGTGTCAGAACGGGCTGGTCTCGATCCGGGCGTCCGATTTGGATGGCGTAATGTTCGGTGCCGCCATTGTCGGGACGAAAAATGTGCAGGCGGCCAGCCTCTGCTGCTTCCAGCGGCAGCCGGGCGGCGGCAACCGGGTTCAGCGTGTGGTGGATCAGCAGATCCCTGTGCGTGGCCTCGGCCGATAGCAGTGTAAGATTTCGCGTCGTGGCGAAGGCAGGCGCGTCAGACAGCTCTACCACTAGCGCGGCAGGTAACAGTTGCGCCGACTTCACCAGGGCGATGGTCAGCCTGTGAAGCCCGGCCTCGCCTTCACGTTGTGCGGAAAGGGGGCCCTTCATCGGCATCCGCAGATCATCTGCCGGATCTGCGACGGCGCGTATCCAGGCGGCGTCGGCATCCTCGGGCAAGTGCAGGCGGGCGATATCTCCGTCATAGGCGCGGGCCTTGAGCGTTTCGGCTCGCCGGTCGGTGATCACCAGAACCGGCGCCCCAATCTCTCGGATCGCCGCAAGGCGCGCGGGGGTCAATGTTTCCGCCGCCAGAACGGCAACGCCTGCTGACCCGCCAACCACCACCGGCAGCCCGACACGCAAATCAGCGCGGGCGCGAGCGACAAGCTCTGATGGGGTGGGGAGAAGCGGCATCACATGGTCCTGAATGGCGGTTACCTTCCCCATGTAGACTGCCCTGTAGCGATTTGAAACATTTGCTCGCTGTCTGACACGGCTGCGTGAGAAGTTTTTCGCTCCCCTTGTCACAAGCGTGTTCACGCGACATGTCCAGTGAAGACCAAGAGAGGGGAGTCACCCAAATGGCCAATCTGAAAAAAATTCTGCTGGTAGATGATGACGAAGACCTGCGCGAGGCGTTGGCCGAACAACTGGTGATGACCGAAGATTTCGACGTGTTCGAAGCGGGGAACGGAACCGAAGGCCTGCAAAAGGCCAAGGAAGCGATTTACGATCTGGTGATCCTCGACGTGGGCCTGCCGGATACCGATGGCCGCGAACTGTGTCGCCTGATGCGCAAGCAGGGCGTCAAGTGCCCAATCCTGATGCTGACTGGCCATGACAGCGATGCCGACACGATCCTTGGACTAGATGCTGGCGCCAATGATTATGTCACCAAGCCCTTTAAGTTTCCCGTGTTTCTGGCCCGTATTCGCGCACAGCTTCGGCAGCATGAACAGTCAGAAGACGCGGTGTTCCAGCTTGGGCCATACACGTTCAAACCTGCGATGAAGATGCTGGAAACCGAGGATATGAAGAAGATCCGCTTGACCGAGAAGGAAACCAATATCCTCAAGTTCCTCTATCGTGCCCAGGATGGCGTCGTCGCCCGCGACGTGCTGCTGCACGAGGTCTGGGGCTATAATGCCGGGGTCACCACGCACACACTGGAAACGCATATCTATCGTCTGCGCCAGAAAATCGAGCCGGACCCCTCGAATGCGCGCATTCTGGTCACAGAAAGTGGTGGATATCGTCTGTTGGCCTGAGTTGGCCACAAAATGTTGACTATTTGGCGAGATCAACCGATAGTTGATGTATGGTGTAAAACACCTAACCTCCCTGTTGGACTGGCCCGGCATACTCGCCGGGTTTTTTTCGACAGAAGCCATGCAAG
Organism: Nioella aestuarii; assembly: GCF_050896395.1. Lineage (NCBI taxonomy): Bacteria > Pseudomonadati > Pseudomonadota > Alphaproteobacteria > Rhodobacterales > Paracoccaceae > Nioella > Nioella aestuarii. The sequence continues at coordinate 34,541 of NZ_JBPBBA010000007.1, forward strand.
CTGCAAAAGCGTGCCCCAGGGGTCTTGCGTCCATTCCACAGATGAATTCGAATGCCGCCAGGACATTAAAAAAGGCCCCGTGAGGGGCCTTGTTTTTTGGTCGGAGTGAGAGGATTCGAACCTCCGACCCCTGCCTCCCGAAGACAGTGCTCTACCAGGCTGAGCTACACTCCGACCGTGCGGGGCGGGATAGCCGGGGAATCGCGCCTTTGCAAGGGGGATTTCGCCGGTTCCCTGACTGCCGCGTTTAGTCCTCGTCTTTCCGGCGATCCCTGTTCAGGAAAGATGCGACGCGTGGCGCGCTTGGCGTGCCGATGCGTGACCGTGACCGAAGAACCGGCTGATTGGAGCTGTCCTTGCGTCTGTCTTCACGCAGCACGATGTACAATCCCGATGCAATGATGATCCCGGTGCCGATCATGGTCATCTGGTCAAGTGTCTCCTCGAAGAAGATCGCGCCAAAGATGCTGGCCCAGATGATCTGGGAATATTGCATGGGCGCCACGATGACGGCCGGGGCCAAGCGGTAGGCGGTCACCAGGCTGGCCATCGCGATCAGCGCAAGCAACGCCACCACGGCCGAGGCGCCGAGGTCAATGAGTTCAACGGGTACGTAGACGAAGGGCAGCAGCGCACCCATCACCACGAAATTCACCAGCAGGGGGTAAAGCTGAAGAACCACGGTACGCTCTGCCCGGCCGATCTTGCGCATGATGATAGAGCTGAAGGCACTGAACACCGCCCCGAGCAAAGCAGCGGCGTGTCCAAGCGACAGGTCGGCACTGCCGGGGCGCAACACCACGATCACGCCTGCCAACCCAACGGCCACGGCCAACGCTCGGTGAATGCCTACGCGCTCTCCCAACATCGGGATTGCCAGAACGGTTACGAGCAAAGGCATAGCGAACAGTATGGGGTAGACCTGCGTCAGGGGCAGAACCGAAAAGGCATAGAAGGCACAGGCGGCGCCGAATGCACCGCTGATTGTGCGCGCTGCAGTCCACCACGGATGCACGGGTAAAAGGGATCCGCCGTCCTGAGAGTCTCGGATCATCACGAAGATCAGCATTGGAAAACTGAACAGGACCGTGAAAAAGATGATCTGAATCGGGCTATAGCTGCCGCCAAGGAATTTGATCACCACGTCATGCGTGGCGAAAACGGCAAAGGCGAGAAGCGCGAAGAGGGCGCCTTTCAGTTGCATGGCAAAAATGTATCCAGGTTCCGGGGCGGGGCAACAGCAACATGGATCGGTGTGGCTGGCAACCCGCAATGGGCGACAATCGGACCGCATGGACGCAGACCGGCTGCCGTGGCACTACCACCAAGAGGGTGGTTTGACAAATGACAGCTGAAATCCTCGTTCTGGCCGGTGGCGTTGGTCTCTTCCTTGTCGGGATGGAGATCATGACCGAAGCCCTGCGCGCCCTTGCCAGTCGCCATCTGCGATCATTTCTTGCGCGCTTTACCACGTCTCCACTGACCGGCACCCTGACCGGGGCTGCCAGCACTGCCGTGATCCAGTCGTCCTCGGCCACCATGGTCACTGTGATCGGGTTTGTTGGGGCAGGGCTGATGAGCTTCCCGCAAGCGATAGGGGTGATCTACGGGGCCAATGTGGGCACCACCTTTACCGGTTGGATCGTGGCGTTGCTCGGGCTGAAGCTTAGCCTTGGTACCATCGCGCTGCCCGTTTTGCTGGTCGCGGTTCTGGTGACGCTGTTTACACGCGGTCAGGTCGCCCGGACTGCACGGGCGGTGACTGGGTTCTGCCTGATCTTCATCGGGCTTGATATGATGAAAGATGCGGTTACAGGGTTCCAGGACTGGCTAAGCGCCGACATCTTGCCTGGTGACAGCTTTGTTGGCCGGGTCTTGCTTGTTTTGATCGGGGCGGGGATTACGATCGTTGTCCAGTCCTCCAGTGCGGCCCTTGCAGCGACACTGGTTCTACTGGCGGCAGGGTCGATCAGCTTGGGGCAGGGGGCCGCGCTTGTCATTGGAATGAATGTGGGCACGACCTTTACCGCGCTCTTGGTCACAATCGGCGGATCTCGTGACATGTTGCGCACCGCCGTTGCCCACAGCATCTACAACATAGCTACCGGAGTGATTGTCTTTTCGCTGCTTGTGCCGTCTGTGCGGGCGCTTTCAACGGCGTTTCCGCAGGATGAAACCACGGCCCTTGTTGTGTTCCACACCCTGTTCAACGTAGCAGGCGCAGCAATCATGCTACCCTTCACGACCTCCTTTGCCCGGTTGATCGAACGGCTGGTTCCGGGTCGCGAAAGCGCGTTGACCGACGCACTGGATCGCCGCCTGTTGAATGACCCGAGTGCCGCGATGGATGCGGCCCGGACAACGGCGCAAAGGATCATGCGGGCCGAGTTTGCGGCCGCGGGTGCGTACTTCAGCCCGGTCCAAGGTCCGTTGCCCGCCCCTCGAATTGCATTGCTGCAAGGGGCTCTGGACGACCTGCAACACTACCTGACCAAGATACGCCTTCCAGACGGCGAGACCGGCGTTGCCAATCGCTATGCCGCGCTTCTGCATATGTATGACCACCTGAACAGGTTGGCGCATCAGCTGGTGGCGGAGGAGCTTTTGCCGGTTTTGCTGTCTGATCCCGGTCTGCGCCGCCCGGCGCTGGCCTTTGGCGCCGCCCTTCGGCGCTTTGCGGATGCCGATCACACGCCTGGCGCGGCCAAGATGACCCGTCTTGCGTCTTTGATTGCCGGGCGTGCACGGAACCTGCGCCGGTCTGCACTGTTGCGGGAACATGCGGGGCTTGTAAGCGTGCCTGAAGTGTTTGAACTGACCGATGCTATGCGCTGGCTTCAGCGAAGTTCGCATAACGCGGACCGGGCGCTGTTCTATGCGGCATTGGCTGAGCATTCGCCGTCAGATCGTCCGATGCCAGGCCGCCTGATCCCGGACGAAGAAGGCGCCCACTAAGGGCGCCTTTCATGTCTCATGAACAGGCCGAGGCGGTCCATTCGCTGGTTTCACCACGCCAGCACTGCTGGCGGTGGCCGTAGCCCACCAGTGTCCAGCCTGTTTCCGTTCGTTCCAGAACATATCTGCGCTGGACGGCGGAGACCGAGTCATCGGCCAGGCCAGTTTCCGTAATCTCGATGGTGAGATGTCCATCATCGCCGATAGCGGAAGACAGGTTCAACGCAGGGCGGCCTTCGCCTTCCTCAGGAAATCCCAACACCCAATCGGAGACCAAAGTCATCGGCTGATCGTAGCTCGTGACTTCGGGAACCCGGAAATCAGAATACCCGTCCAGGATCTGAACACCGTCTGCCAAGGCTGGTGAGGCGCAAAGGAAAAAAGCTAAGAGAGATCGTTTCATGAAACACCTTATGGCTAGGAATAGGGGAAACCTATCCTAGGCCATAAGGCTGCGTCGAGGCAGAAGTTACTTTCAGAGGCTGGCATCCAGCTTGGCGACGATGGCATCGCCCATTTCGCTGGTGCTGACAGGCGTTACACCCTCTTCGCCCAGAAGGTCCGCGGTGCGCACCCCGTCGGCAAGAACCTGCTCCACGGCCTTTTCAAGCCGATCGGCTTCCTCGCCCAGATCGAAGCTGTAGCGCAGCGCCATGGCGAAGCTGAGGATACAGGCGATCGGGTTGGCCTTGCCCTGGCCCGCGATGTCGGGCGCCGAGCCGTGCACCGGTTCATACAGCGCCTTGGGGCGGCCATTGGCCATCGGTGCGCCGAGCGAGGCAGACGGCAGCATCCCGAGCGAGCCGGTGAGCATCGCGGCGGCATCCGAGAGCAGGTCGCCGAAGAGGTTGTCGGTCACGATCACATCGAACTGCTTGGGCCAGCGGCACAGCTGCATGGCGCCGGCGTCGGCGTACATGTGCGACAGCTCTACGTCCGGGTATTCCTCGTCATGGACCTTCTGGACCACTTCGCGCCACAGGATGCCCGATTCCATCACGTTGGCCTTTTCCATCGAGCAAACCTTGTTCCCGCGGCGGCGGGCCAGTTCAAAGGCCGACCGGGCCACGCGCTCGATCTCTGATTCCGTATAACGCTGCGTGTTGATGCCAACGCGCTCGTTGCCCTCTTCGAAGATGCCGCGCGGCTCGCCGAAGTAGATGCCAGAGGTCAGTTCGCGAACGATCATGATGTCGAGCCCGGCGACAACATCCTTCTTCAGCGACGAGAAATCGGCCAGTGCGTCAAAGCACTGTGCAGGGCGAAGGTTGGAAAACAGGTCCATTTCCTTGCGCAGGCGCAGCAGGCCGCGCTCCGGCTTTACGCTGAAGTCGAGATTGTCATATTTCGGGCCACCCACGGCGCCCAGAAGAACCGCATCCACCTCTTGCGCTTTGGCCATGGTTTCATCGGTAAGCGGCGTGCCGTGCGCATCGTAGGAACAGCCGCCGACGAGCCCCTCACTCACGTCGAAGGCGATGTCGCGCTTGGCGCCGTACCAATCGATGATCTTACGCACTTCGGTCATGACTTCGGGGCCAATGCCGTCACCGGGCAGGATAAGAAGCGAGGGGTTGCTCATGGGGTCGTCCATCCTTGATCTAGGGTCGCATCCGCGTAACGGGTGTGCGCCCGAGGGTCAAGAAAGGAAGGGGGAAAGCCCTTCGGCCAAAGCGTCCCACACGCGGGAAACACGAGGGGTGTGACGCAAAGAGTCGTGTGCCGTTAGCCAGACAGGCAAGGACGGCATGGGCGCGTCAGGAAGGAGCCGGGTGACGCGCGGGTCGCGGGCACCGACGGCGATCTGCCCGATGCCAATCCCCGCACCTGCGCACACCAGTTCCCAGTAGGCAACCTGGTCGTCGGTGCGGATGGGAAAGCTTTCGCGCGTCACCTCCAGACCGACCTCGCGAAAGCCGCGTATTATCCGGTCGTCGCGATCATAGCCGATGACGTCGTGGGTCAGAACATCGGCAAAGCCGGACGGAGTGCCGTGCCGCGAAAGATAGGATGGGGCGGCAAAGAGGCCCAATTCCAGATTGCCCAGATGGCGGGTAATCATGTCCAGCTGCTTGGGCCGGTACATGCGTACCGCAATGTCGGCTTCGTGAAACAGCAGGTTTTCGGTTCGATCCGAAGACACGAGTTCGATCTCGATTTCGGGGAAATGTGCCCTGATATCCGCAATGATCGGTGGCAGCAGCAGGACCGAGACGAAGACGCTGGCCGTGATCCTGACTGGCCCGGCTTCGCGCTCGTCTCGCCCGGCGGCCGCCAACGCAACCTGACGCGCCCCGTCCCGCATCGCCTCTGCTCCGGGGCGCAGGGCCTTTCCGAGATCTGAGAGGCTGAAACCGCGTGCGTGTCGGTCAAAAAGTGGCCCTCCGGCCTGATCTTCCAACATTCGGATATGGCGACCAAGGGTCGGCTGGCTCTGCCCAAGTTCCCGCGCGGCCGCAGACAGCGATCCGGTCTCGGCCACAGCCAGGAAGGATCGAATTAGCGTCCAGTCGAGAGGTAAGCTATCCATTCAATAATGAATATCATATCTACGTTTCGGGGCAATAAACATCTGAAAGTGAATAGATTAGCTTTGGGTCAGACCATGAAAAGGATCAACCCATGACTCAGACCGCCCTCATACTCGGTGCCACAGGTCGTCTCGGACGCCACGCCGCCGAAGCCTTCTCTAACGCAGGTTGGGCCGTGCGCCAGTTCGATCGTCGAAAGGATGATCTGATGCAGGCCGCGCGCGGTGCCGATGTTATCGTGAATGGCTGGAACCCGCCCTACAGCCAGTGGCAGGCATCTGTGCCCGACTTGACCCGGCAGGTGATTGCTGCGGCAAAGGACAGCGGTGCCACGGTCATTATTCCGGGCAATGTCTATGTCTACGGGCCGGACATGCCTCCGGTTATCGGGCCCGGCGTGGCACATCTGGCAGAGCATCCGCTTGGCCGAATCCGTCGCAATCTGGAAGACGCCTATCGCGATGCGGGTGTGCCGACGATCATCCTGCGCGCCGGTGATTTTCTGGACGAAGCAGCCAGTGGCAACTGGTTTGACTTGGTGTTGGCCAAACCGATTGCAAAGGGGCGTCTCACCTATCCTGGCGCGTTGGATTTGCCGCATGCCTGGGCCTGGTTGCCGGATGTGGCAGCCGCCATGGTTGGGCTGGCCAAAAACCGCGCCACGCTGCCCCGGTTCGCGGACCTTGCCTTTCCGGGCTACACCCTGACTGGCGAAGAACTGGCTGCCGCGTGTGGGGCTGCGCTGCATCGTCCTGTAGTGGCAAAAAGGATGAACTGGTTGCCCATTCATCTTGCCAGACCATTTTGGAGGGAAGCGAAGCATCTGCTGGAAATGCGCTACCTATGGGAAACCCCGCATCAGTTGGATGGAACGGCTCTGGATGCTGTTCTGCCAGATCGCCAACGGACACCACTGACCTCAGTGCTCGCCCGGGCTCTCCAACACCAGATCGACCCAGACAAGACGGTGACGCGACGCGCCGTTGCCGTCTGATCCACCCAATAGCGCCCGGTTGGGATCATCCCTGTCGGGCCACAGCACACCTGATCCGGTCACGGTCAGGCCGGACCACGGCAGGATGTAGCTCGCGCGTAGATTACCCGGATCGGGATCGGTCCAGTCGGCTGTGTCGGTGGCGTCACCCTCTTCGGCGCCACCGGCGCTAGACGGTCTGGGGTCTTGCAGCAAACTGTGCTCCAGAGCCGCCGACAGAGCGCCGCGCCGGGCCTCTCCATCCATGGGATCGGCGTTCAGCACCCCCAACAGCACAAAAGGTGGCTCTGGCAAGGGCGCGCCATTGGGCGACCATCCATCGAGCTGACGCAGCCAGAACCAAAGTTCGTCCTCGTTTCGGTGGCCATTACGGTCTTCTGGCCCGTCGAACACCGGAGGAGTTGCATGCAAGGTTAGCAGCCGCAAGGGGCCGCTGTCGGTGTCTATCGACACGTCCCAGGTGGCAACACTGGCCAGTCGTTGAACGGCCAGGGCCTCGGGGGCAGAACCAGCCCGGCCTGGCTGTCCGGCAGATCGCGCCACAGAAACCGGGAATGATCCCTGACATGACCAATGGGCAACCGCGACAACAACGCAACACCGCCCTGCCCGGTGAAACGCCCATAGCCTTGCGCATCGCGCGCCCGTCCAAGCCGGCCATCACCGTCCATGTCCAGCCCCGTGGGAACCCCGGTATTTGGCGGCAGGGACAGGCGAAAGGGATAGTCCACCCCGGACAGGGCCAAGGCATCGGCAAATGCTGCAAGTGCGTGCCCTTCCAGGTCGTGGTCGAACCCTTGCATCAACAGAATGTCGGCATTCGCATGGGAGATGACGCCGATAACGGCCTCTACCTGCGTGTCATCCCCGCGCAGAATGTCACGCAGCAACAGTCCGGGTCCCTGACGGTAAAGCTCTGTGTGATAGGTGGCGATGCGGATCGTATCAGCGTGGACAGGCAAGCTGGCCAGCAGGCAGGACAGGATCAGGCCGCAGCAAATTCGCCTTGTTCGGCCATGTCGCGGACCAGCTTCTTGCGCCGTTCCGTGATCATATGTGCGATCCGACCCATGGCCATGCCGCGCATCAGCAGGGAAACGGGAAGAACGCTCCATAAGGTGACCATCCAGACCAGCGTAATCGGCGAGGCCCCGAGGGAAATGCCGAGATTGCCGATCCCGTAGCTCGCCAGTACAGGCATCAGGAATGGCAGGAAGAATCCTAAGATCAGGTTAATGCGGGAATCGCGGATCAACCTGGCAACAACATCTCCGCCCGCCGTGGGGTCGAATGTGGGCAGGTTGACCCAGACATTGAAACTGGTGTTGCGGTTGGGCCAGCTTTTCAGCCGCATCAGGATGGCGAAAACGCTGATCGTGACCAGACCGATAAGAAAGCTCAGCCCACCCATGGTGCGCAGCATGGTCAGATCCGCTTGCGTCGCGCCTTCGGGCAGGAACACTTGCAACAGCCATATGGGGCTGTAGGTGAAATCCAGTGCATGGGCCAGAACAAGCCCGGTGGCATTCACGATCAGGGTCAGGCTGCCCGAGCCTTCGGGTGAGCCAGCCACAAGGCTGAGCAGGAACAGCGTGATGAAAATTCCGATGATGCGCACACGGTTGAAGGGCGGCGCATCTCGGAACTCGATCAGGCCGGGATAGGTAGAGGCGTATTCGGTGAATGTGAAACCGGCGGCAAACAGCGCAATGAGCATCACGACCTGCGTTCCGTCCGGCGAAGCTGCCGGAAGGAGCAAAGACGGTGTGGATATGACGATCATTACAAGAATCGCCCGCACCACAGCGCTGGAAAGCTGTGCGATCACTGCCTCAAACCCTCAACCTGGACGGACCTGTTTTTTGTGGCCCTTATTCCGGTCTTGACCCGACTGCCATCGGATTGCCTCAATTGCCACGATTTTGCCCATATTCGTCCCAATTCGCAAGTACCTGACTCTTCGTGAGGAATCACTGTGGCGATTTTGGGATGCTGACTGTCGCCCGATTGCATCACCGAGCAAAAAAGAAACCCCCCGGCAGGGCCGAGGGGCTACATCTTGTTGTCAGCGGAAAATCAGACCCAAGGGCGGGCTTGGGCGGCCTTGGTCTCGAACGCTTCGATCGAGGCGGATTTTTCCATCGTCAGGCCGATATCGTCCAGCCCATTCAGCAGGCAGTGCTTACGGAAGGCATCGACCTCGAAGCTGATTGTTCCGCCATCGGGGCCGCTGATCGTCTGGTTTTCAAGATCCACGGTCAGGGTCGCATTGGCACCACGGCTTGCGTCGTCCATCAGCTTGTCGACCTCTTCCTGCGGCAGCACGATCGGCAGAATGCCGTTCTTGAAGCAGTTGTTGAAGAAGATGTCGGCAAATGACGGCGCGATCACGCAGCGAATGCCAAAGTCCAACAGCGCCCAGGGCGCATGTTCGCGCGACGAACCGCAGCCGAAATTGTCACCGGCAACAAGGATCTCCGCATTCCGGTAGGCGGGCTTGTTCAGCACGAAATCCGCGATCTCGTTTCCGTCATCGTCATAGCGCATCTCGTCGAACAGGTTCACCCCAAGGCCAGACCGTTTGATGGTCTTCAGGAACTGCTTGGGGATGATCATGTCGGTGTCGACGTTGATCAGGGGCATCGGGGCGGCAATGCCGGTCAGCTTGGTGAACTTGTCCATGGGTCCGGGTCTCCTTCACGTCCGCGAAGGGGCATAGCGGCAATGCCGGGGCAACACAAGACGCGCCTTACTGTGCAGGCACTTCGAAGGTCAGGGAAGCCCAGAGAGTGTGCCAGACGGCGTTGCTGTTGTCGTTCGGCGTGACCTCTTGAAGGGTTACGGCATCGGCCAGATAGGCATGGCCCGGCGTGACGGGCAGAACTGCGCGGCCATCAGCGTCGGTGCGGTGCAGGGTGATCGTCACTTCACCGTCCGCGTCGCGGTCAAACAGTTCGACCTGGGCATCGGCGCGTGGTTCCCCGTCCAGGAAGAGCTGCACCGGAAACCCGCCAGAAAGATCATCGGTATACGGGTTTGCCAAGGCCACGAACTCGGTCCGCAGGCCGTATTCCCGGTCCTCGCCCGCACCATCGCCTACGGCAATCAGGCTTTTTGCATGGCGGCTGTAGCTTTCTGTAAAGCCGGTCATAGGCAGACCGCGACCCAGATGCCGGGCCTCGATATCGGGGAAATCCTTGTGCGCCGCAAAGCGCAGGAAGCGATCCCATTCGTCATAGGTCAGCGTGTTGTCCGTGGTTTCATACAGGACGACGGCCAAACCCTGCCCATGGTCCTCCACAGACAGTGCCGGATTTTGCCCGAGCCGTCCCTCGACCGGTGTAATATCCGCACCAAAGGCCAATTCGAACCGGGTGAAATTGCGGGACAGGTAGGACATGGATACGCCGTCGAACTCTTGCCCAACCCGCAGCCGGGCCTCCAGCGTATCGTCCGGGCCCACTGCAAATTCCAGCGGCTCGATCCAGAATTCATGTGCGGCACTTGGAACGGCTGGAAGCAGAGCCAGATTTAGGGCAAACAGGGTGCGAATGAGGTGATGCATGAGATTTTCCGATATGTTTCCAAAGATGGTGGCGCGACTGGCCACGCTGTCAATTCTCCTTTTCGTGATGGCGGCCCCGCAGGCCCCTGCACACGAGATCGACCCGGCGATTTCCGATATTTCCGTGACACCGGATCGGGTAACGATCGATATTCAACTCTCGCTTGAGTCTATCCTATCCGAGATGGACCTTGCCACCATTACCGACACAACCTTGGCGCCCGAAGCCGAGATCTACGATGAGTATCGTGCCTTGGGGCCGGATGCATTGCGGATCGCCCTGGACGAGTTCTGGCCGCGCATGGCACGTCGGATTGTCATTGAGGTGGACGGCGACAGGATCATTCCAGAGCTAACAGCCGTTTCAATCCCCGAAGTTGGAAATTTCGAGCTTGCCCGCACCTCGACCATCACAATCGCCGCAGACCTACCGGAAGGCGACGCCCCAGTCCGCTTTGGGTGGGCGGCGCTTTATGGTGATCTTGTCGTGCGGCAGGCGGGCGGCGGTGAGGATGCCTATACGGCCTTCCTGTCAGACGGCGACCTGTCCGAGCCCCTGTCTCGCATCGAGATCCGCACCGAAGGCGCGGGGGCGGTGTTCCTGCGATACATTCCGGTTGGCTTCGAACATATCGTCCCGCTTGGCATCGATCATATTCTGTTCGTTCTGGGGCTGTTCTTCTTCTCGCTGCATCTTCGGCCGATCCTGTTTCAGGTGACCTCGTTCACACTGGCGCATACGATCACGCTGGCCCCGGCAAGCCTTGGCATCGTCACCGTATCGCCCAGTATCGTTGAGCCGCTGATTGCAGCGTCGATCGTCTATGTGGGGGTCGAGAACATTCGCGGACATACGAATGTGAAGGCACGCACGGCGCTTGTCTTTGCTTTCGGTCTTTTGCACGGGCTTGGCTTTGCCAGCGTGCTTGGTGACTTCGGGATCACGGCAAGCCATTTCGCGGCGGCGCTCATCGGGTTCAACATCGGCGTGGAATTCGGTCAGCTTGCAGTGATCTTTGTGGCGCTTGCCCTGATCCTTATCGCAACGCGCCTGGCTGCGCTGGCCCCCTTGCCGGACGAGGAACAGCCAGTGCGGGAAACGCAGGTGATGTACCGTGCTGTGTCGGTTGTCGGCTCGGTCATCATCAGCTTGATCGGAGCATGGTGGACCATCGAGCGGGTGTTCTTCTGATCAGGCCGATCTGCGGGCAGCCGAGACCGGGGCGGGTGGTTTCTTCATCACCCGTGCCCGCGGGTCGGGAATGGCATGGCGCAAGGCATCGGGCATTCGGTCATCGCTGACATAGACCTCGCCGTCGACCACGAAGCTTGGGGTGTCAAAAACGCCTCTTTCCCGCGCCTCTGCGGTCGCGGCTTCGAAGGCCTGACCGATCACCGCGCCCTCAGCCCGGGCAATAACACGCTCGGGCTCTTGCCCCAGTTCACTCAGGGTTTTGCTGAGATTGGGTTCCTGGCCCGCAGGGTGCCCGTCATGAAACCAGTGTGCGTAAGTCCGGACCAGATAATCCGCGACCCATCCTTCCTGAGCGGCCAGCACTGCGACACGGTTGGCAATTTCATATCCTAGTATGGGAAACGGAGCAGGCAGGTGCGGGGACAACCCGAGCTTTTTTGCCTGCCGCCCGATATCCGTCCACATATAGGCAGTGCGGACGGGCTTGTCCGTATAGGGGTGAAAGCCGTGTTCCTTCATGATCTGTCTGGCCGAGAACGGGCGCCAATCAACCTGCAATCCGGTCTTTGCAATGATCCGAGGCAGGCGCATGACCGACAGGTAGGTATAGGGGCTGCCTATTGAAAACCAGAACTCAACTTTCTTCATGATCTGCTCGACATGTCTTGTTAATGGCACCGCGTCTGTATTGACGACCCCCATTAAACAAGAAAACCTGGCATTTTTATGCCGGACCCTTGGTTCATTTATGCAAATGGGAAATGGCGCCAATTACCCAATCGGGTAGTCCGTTTGTTTTCGTATGTTGCCCCAATGGACGAAATGCCTGCGAGGCCCGGTTCGGATCAGCGATTGGGGTCGATCGGGCTTCCTGGAACCAGCTGGACATTTCCCGGCCTCTGTCCCTGTCCAATCTGTCCCGGCGCCAGCCCCGTCGGAGGTTGCACGACACCCGGACCGGACGGGCGAGGTTCGCAGTGGCCCGCAGGGTTCACGCCGCAAGGGCAATTGAATAGCGCAACCCTGAGGCTTCGGGTATTCGTTTCCGAGCAGGCATATTCGATGATCTGCCCCCGCTGAACACCGACAAATGTTTGCCCGTCCCACCCGGCCAGCCGGTCAACGGCCATGAAATACATAGACTGCCGGTATGTCGGCCAGCTGGAGGGCGCGCCGTCGCGGGCGGCCGGGCCAGCGATATCGGTTGCCACCAATGTCCCGGTCCCGGCGTCGCAAATGATCGGTGGATCGCTTGCGCGCCGGCCTGGATCTACCCGAACATAGATTGAGCCCGCCGTGAAGGCGTTGCTGGCGTCGCTGTCGCATCAGGCAACCTCTTCGGCGGATGCGTTATACAGTTCGGGAAAGATCGGGACGCTCATCGAGAAAGAGAGCGTATTGACCACCTGCGGCCTGCATTCGCGTTGAACCAATTGCGCCTGCGCCTCAGCGGCGCTGCCATGCCCAAAAAAACAAAGGACTGCGAATAGGACAATTCGAAAGAGTTGCTGCATGGCCGTCATCCTTTCCATTGGGCGGTAAGGCCGTCGCGGATGGTACCAGAAAGAACGCAAGCTGTCGATTTTGTGCAGGGCAGGGGCGAGATGCGGGTGCTCAATGAAAAACGCCACCCGTGGGGGTGGCGTTTTCTTACTCTTCCATCGGGACGCGGCTTACATCATCTCGCGCACATCCGTCAGCTTGCCGGTGATGGCGGCGGCTGCGGCCATTCCGGGGCTCATCAGATGGGTGCGTCCACCGCGGCCCTGACGGCCTTCGAAGTTGCGGTTCGAGGTCGCGGCGCAGCGTTCGCCAGGGGCCAGTTGGTCGGGGTTCATGGCCAGGCACATGGAACAGCCCGCAAGCCGCCATTCGAAACCGGCCTCCTTGAAGATATCGGCCAGACCCTCTTCCTCGGCCTGTGCCCGGACGAGGCCCGAACCGGGCACGACCATGGCGCGAATGCCGTCCTTGATCTTCTTGCCCTTGAGGATTGCCGCCGCGGCGCGAAGGTCTTCGATCCGGCCATTGGTGCAGGAGCCGATAAAGACAGTGTCGATTTCGATTTCCGACAGCGGGGTTCCGGGTTTCAGACCCATGTATTCCAGAGAGCGAGCCGCAGCATCGACCTTGCCGCCCTTGAAGTCGGTTGGGTTCGGCACGGTGGCCGTGATCGGCAGCACGTCCTCGGGGCTGGTGCCCCAGGTGACAACGGGGGCGATATCCTCGCCCTTCAACGTGATGACCTTGTCCCAATGCGCGTCGTCATCGGAATAGAGCGTCTTCCACCAGGCCAGAGCAGCTTCCCACTGAGCGCCTTTCGGTGCATGGGGGCGGCCGTTCACGTATTCGAAGGTCTTCTCATCCGGCGCGATCAGGCCCGCGCGTGCGCCGCCCTCGATCGCCATGTTGCAGACGGTCATGCGGCCTTCCATGGACAGGTCGCGGATTGCCTCGCCGCAATACTCGATCACGTAGCCGGTGCCACCAGCGGTGCCGGTTGCTCCAATCACGGCAAGGGTGATGTCCTTGGCGGTCACGCCCGGCTGCAGTTTGCCGGTGATTTCCACCTTCATGTTCTTGGATTTCTTCTGGATCAGCGTCTGCGTTGCCAGAACGTGTTCCACTTCCGACGTGCCGATACCATGGGCCAGCGCACCGAACGCGCCGTGGGTCGCGGTGTGGCTGTCACCGCAGACCACGGTCATGCCCGGCAGGGTCCAGCCCTGTTCAGGCCCGACGATATGCACGATGCCCTGACGGATATCGGTCACCGGGTAGTAGTGAATGCCGAACTCCTTGGCGTTGCTGTCAAGCGCGGCCACCTGGATGCGGCTGTCCTCGGTCATGTTCTCGGGGTTCTCGCGGCCCGGGGTGGTGGGCACATTATGGTCCGGAACGGCGATTGTCTTGTCGGGCGCGTGCACCTTGCGACCAGCCATGCGCAGGCCCTCGAAGGCCTGGGGGCTGGTCACCTCATGTACCAGATGGCGGTCGATATAGAGCAGGCAGGTGCCGTCCTCGGCCTCATGGGCCAGGTGGGCGTCCCAGATCTTGTCGTAGAGCGTTTTGCCGGTCATTTGGGTATCTCTCTTACGGGTATGGACTGCGGTTCAGGGGAAGGGGGTCACAGGCCGGATAGGCCGCTGATCCGCCCCGAAGCGCAAAGACCGTGAAACCGCCAGGGCAGGCGTGTCCGGTCGTCCATGTCGAAAATCCGTGTCATCGCATCGGCAGATACACCCCGGACCGCCAATTGCCAAGTGTTCCACTTGCCCCAAGCGCCGCAAAGCCCCATGATTCCCCAAACAAGAAAGGACAGGCATGGAGCCCGAGGAAACCGTTCCGCCATTGCCAGCCACACCGGACAACGACGCCCCGGCAGTGGCGGCTGACAGCGTGACCGACATCGGGCTGAACCTGATTGAACAACTGCACGAGTTCCTGCAAAGCCTGCTGCGCCCCTGGAATGCGTATCAGCTGGCGATTGCGGCGGGACTTTTGCTGGCTGCGTGGCTGCTGCGCAAGGTGTTCGGGCCGCGGATTCGCGCCTGGATGGCAGCGCGACAGGGCTGGCCGATGTGGCGGATGCGAATCCTTGCCTTCATCCACAAACGGATCATGGGGATCTTCTTTGTCCTGCTGATCTGGGCAACCGTCTGGATCATGCGAGAGATGACCTGGCCGAGTCGGTCTTATCTTCTGGGCATTATCGCACGGCTGGCCACTGCCTGGCTGATCGTTACCTTTGTGACCCGCTTTGTGCATTCCCCGATCATGCGAACGATTCTGCGCTATGGAGCGTGGATCTATGTCACGCTGTCGATCACCAGCCTGACGGATGAGGCGGCGACGCTGTTGGACAGCATCGGATTTGACCTTGGCGAAGGGATGCGACTGTCCTTGCTCTTGGTTGTTCAGGGCTTCGTGCTGGTCTCGGCCCTGCTGATAGGGGCGCGGTTCCTGTCGAAGACCACCGCGACGCGGATCCAGAGAAACGAGGACATATCGCCTTCGATGCGGGTTCTTGTGGTCAAGGCGGTGCAGGTGCTGCTCTACGGCGCTGCCCTGTTCGTTGGCCTGAACGCTGTTGGCGTGGACCTGACCGGGCTGGCTTTCCTGTCCGGTGCGATTGGTGTTGGGCTTGGCTTTGGTCTGCAAAAAGTCGTGTCAAACCTGGTGTCCGGCATCATCATCCTGCTGGACAAGTCGATCAAACCCGGGGACGTGATCAGCCTGGGCGACACGTTCGGCTGGATCAATACGCTTGGTGCCCGATATGCCAGCGTGGTGACGCGGGATGGTAAGGAATATCTGATCCCGAATGAAGATCTGATCACCAACCAGGTCGTGAACTGGTCGCATTCCGATGCCTATGTGCGGCTCGACATCCATTTTGGAACGTCCTACACCGACGACCCCCACAAGGTGCGACAACTGGCGATTGATGCGGCGAAGAGCGTGGATCGGGTGCTGACCATCAAGGCGCCGGTCTGTCATATTGTGGGCTTCGGCGATTCCTCGGTGGACTACGTGCTGCGTTTCTGGATCCAGGATCCGACCGGCGGGCTGACCAATATCCGGGGCAATGTGTTCCTCGCCCTGTGGGACACGTTCCATGAGCATGGCATCTCCATCCCCTTCCCACAGCGTGAAGTGCGGATGCTGCCTGAGGCCCAGTGACATTGCGCAAGGTACCTGTGCGTTCCTGTGGCTATTCATTGCCTGCGCGTTAGATACTCTGCATGGAAGATGTATTGATCAGTTGGAGTATCGAGCATGGCATCGGGCAAGCTATTGGGCATCTGTGGGTCTTTGCGGGCGGGGTCCTATAATCGAAAACTGCTGAGAGAGGCGGTGCGGATTTACGATCCCTCGGAATATGTGGAGGCTGATCTGCGTCTGCCGCTTTATGATGGCGACCTTGAGGAGGGAGAAGGCATTCCCGCTTCAGTTCAGGCACTGTCCGATCAGATTGCCGGTGCGGATGCGGTGGTGATTTCGGGCCCGGAATATAACAAGGGCCTGTCCGGCGTTCTGAAAAACGCGCTCGACTGGGTCAGCCGCACTAAGGGGAGCCCATGGCGGGACAAGCCGATTGCGATCATGGCGGCGACGGGTGGCCGGGCCGGCGGGGAGCGGACTCAATGGACGTTGCGCCTGTGCCTGACGCCGTTTCGCCCGAGGCTGCTGACGGGCCCGGAGGTTCTGGTGGGCAATTGTTCGGGCCAGTTCGATGAGGGTGGGCGATTGATAAATGAGCGCTACGAGGCGGTTCTGACGGAGCTAATGGAGGAGCTGCGAAAGGACGTTGAGCGGGTTTGATCCCGGCGGTTTCGTCGTCTTCGACGCCGACCCGCGAACGCCCCTTCTCAACCCCCCGCTTGCGCGGGAGGCCTCGAAGAGCCGTGTTGCCACGGGCAAGTGAAGAGGTCGGTTCACCGGGTCCGAGTGGTGGCCCGGTGGTGGGGGCGGACTGCCTCCGGCTGGAGTATTTGGGCAAAGAAGAAGGATCAGGTGCCTGGCATTGAGGCGTCGACCCGGAAGCTTTCGGGAATGGTGTCTTCTTTGTCGAGAATGAGGTTGGCCATCAATTGGCCCACGATCGGGGCCATGCCGAAGCCGATCTTGAAGCCGCCATTGGCGATGAAGTGGTCCGGCCGACCGGGATAGGCCCCCAGCATCGGCGCGCGTGACCGGGCGCGTGGGCGCAGGCCGGCCCATCTTTCCAGCACCGGGCGTTCGCGCAAAACCGGGACAAGCCGAATGATGCGTCCAAGAATATCGTCCAGCCCGCCATCGCATCGGGAGGGGTCGGCAAATTCGCGTTCTGTTGTCGAACCAATGGCAGTGGTGCCATCGGCATGAGGAATGACGTGCAACCCATCGACGAAGATCTGCGGGCATTCCCGTGCGTCATAGTCGAAAATCGCGGACTGGCCCTTGATGGGGGTGCCAACGGGTTTTCCCAGTTCCTCGGACAGGGCAATCAGCCCCGAAGCGCCGGTGGCGTGGACAATCTTGCCGTGTTCTTTTGCATCATCCGTGATCTCCACCCCTTTTGCGCGCAGGGCTGCAGCGAGGGCGGATGTTGCCTTGCGCGGATGGGCGCGGCCGGTCAGCGTATCATGGATTACAAGGCCAGAGGCCGTGACCGGCGCGAATGGGCCGAAGTCGCGCACATCGCGGATTTCCCATCTGTACTTGCCGCGCCACAGTTCCTCGGCATTGCGGGCGCGTTCGGTGGCGATTTCCAGCACTCCGACAGGTTGAATGCGACCGGTGCGGGCGTAGCCTGGGTCCTCGCCGCCAACTTCTGCCACCTCGGCCCACATCGCCTCGGCCATGTCGAGGCTTTGAAACTGAAGCTCTTTCTTGTCGTTCCAACGTTCGGGTGTATGCGGGGCAAGCGCGCCGACAAGGCCGCCCGATGCCCCGGCCGCAACGCCATTTGGGTCGATCACCCGGACAGACGCCCCGCGCGATACGCAGGCCCAGGCCACGGACAACCCGAAGATACCCGCCCCTCTGACCGTCACATCCACCATGTCTGCCCCCGCTTGCCGAACCTGACAGAACCCTTCATAGGTCAGCACATGACCAAAGCCCAGACAGACCGGACCCTGTGGAAAGACAATGGCGTGCCCGTCTCGGAACGCTTTGACGATCCCTATTACTCGCTCGACAACGGTCTGGCAGAGACGCGGCATGTGTTTCTTGAAGGCAATGACCTGCCCGCGCGCTTTGCACCGGGGTTTCACATCGCAGAGCTGGGGTTTGGCACCGGGCTGAACTTGATTGCAGCGCGTTTGGCCTGGCGGGAGGCAGGTATATCGGGGCCCCTTCGATACACCAGTTTTGAAGCTTTCCCGATGCCGCCCGAGGACGCGCTTCAGGCGCTGGCAGCCTTCCCCGAAGCCGCAGCCTTTGCCGAGGACACTGCGACATTGCTGGCTGATCCAAAGCGCCCGCTGATCCGTGAGGATATAGAGATATACCTGATCGTGGGAGACGCGCGCGCCACCCTTCCCGCGTGGGATGGGCAGGCGGACGCATGGTTCCTTGATGGCTTCTCTCCCGCAAAGAACCCGGAACTTTGGGGGGCTGATCTGATGTTGGAGGTTGGCCGCCACACTGCGACCGGTGGAAGCTTTGCCACGTATACTGCGGCAGGCGATGTGCGACGCGCACTTGTCGCTGCCGGGTTCGACGTGACCCGCGCATCCGGCTACGGCCGCAAGAGGCACATGAGTACGGGCAGGCTGACATGAGCGAGCAGAACACGCGGACAGGCATCTGGCTGATGGTGCTGACAACCTTCATCTTCGCAATGCAGGACGGAATCTCGCGTCACCTGGCGGGGGAATACAACGTGCTCATGGTGGTGATGATCCGCTACTGGTTCTTCGCAGCCTTCGTGATGACGGTGGCCTCACGCAAGGCGGGCGGATTAAGGGCTGCGGCGGCAACGCAGCAACCTTTCCTGCAGGGTTTCCGCGCCATTCTGCTTGTGACGGAAATCTGCGTGATGGTTCTGGGGTTTACGCTATTGGGCCTGGTTGAAAGCCACGCCGTGTTTGCCTGCTATCCGCTGCTGATCGCGGCGCTATCCGGGCCGGTCCTGGGTGAATCCGTTGGCTGGCGCAGATGGGCGGCGATCGGGATTGGCTTCATTGGCGTGATCATCATCCTTGAACCCGGTTTCGGTGTTTTCGATCCGCGCGCGATCGTTCCATTGGCGTCGGCCCTGATGTTTGCGCTTTATGGTCTGCTGACCCGTTTTGCAGCCCGCAAGGACAGCGCGGCGACCAGCTTTTTCTGGACCGGCACGGTTGGATCAGTGGCGATGACGGCTGTTGGCATCTGGTTCTGGGAGCCGATGACGAGCTCGGATTGGGCGTGGATGGGATTGCTCTGTATTACAGGGGCGGCGGGCCACTTCACTCTGATCAAGTGCTACGAGGTGGCCGAGGCAAGCGCGGTCCAGCCCTTCGCCTACCTGCAACTTGTCTTCGCAGCGTCCCTCGGGATCGTGGTGTTCGGGGAAGGGATCGAGTGGAATGTTGTCCTTGGCGCGACAATCGTTGTTGCGGCGGGGCTGTTCACTCTTTGGCGGGCACGGGCGCGCGAAGCGGAAGCCTCCTGATCCGTTCCTCTTGGTTCAAATGCTTCTCAGAGGCGTGTTCTATTGGGAACGCGCCTGAGAGGAGCACCTGATGCGACCTGCGCGCCGTTGCCTCTGGCCAGACGGGCCGCGCCGGTCGACATCTCGACGGCACGTTGAAATGCCTTATCCTGAGCTAGCGCTGCCGCAGTAGCTCGGTCAGGGTCTGGTCCGGCAGCCGTCCGGTCAGCAGCGCATCGTAGATCCGCATACTTTCGGTCACGCGCATCACGTAGTTCCGCGTCTCCCGGAAGGGGATCGACTCGATCCAGTCCACCACGTCCACATCCGGGTCGCGCGGATCACCGAAGGCCTCCATCCAGCGCTCTGCTCGACTGGGGCCCGCATTATACGCGGCGGCGATCAGAATTGGGTTTGGACCGAACTCTTCGATCAGAAAATCCAGATACTCCGCACCGAGCGTGGCGTTGAATTCCGGGTCGTCATGCATTCGGGTTTCACTGAATGACACGCCGAGGCGTCGCGCCATTTCGCGCCCGGTGCGTGGCATCACCTGCATCAGCCCAAGCGCACCCGCATGGCTGACCACGCTTGGGTCAAACTCGCTCTCGCGTCGGGCAATGGAATGCACCAAGCGGTCAGACACCGGCAAGTCATAGGCCATCAGGTCCGACGACAGGGGATAATACGCGCGCATGATTTCGTGGCCCATTGTGGCGGCGCGTTTGGCAATCATCAGGGCGATATGCGGCTCATTCAGTTCCAGCACCATTGCGGCCAACTGTCCGGCCTCCTGCCGGGTCAGGCTTTCGGTCAGGTGCGTCCAGAAGCGTTCGGCGAGGGCAATCTCACCCGCCTCCAGCAGGCGGAAAGCAGCCCGGAACACGCTTGATTGAACGAAAGATGCCTGCCGCCAGTCGCCGAAATCCTCTCGCCCCAGAAAGGCCGGATCGGTTGGCAACCCGCCACGCTCGGCTGCCAACTGTCCATAAAAACTGGATTGGAACCGCGCGCCCAGGGCATAGGCCTCAGCCGCCGCATCGCGGTTGCCAAGTGCCTCTTGTGCACGGCCAAGCCAATATCCTGCCCGCCCCATCGAAATCGGGGATTCAACGGCTTCGGTGAAGTGAGAAAAATGTTCGGCCGCCGTTGCGGCATCTCCCATACGCAATGCGGTGTAGCCGGCGATCCATTCCAGATCCGAGTAATTCACATAGTCGACGGAGGGGTCGATGTGATGGTTCGCAGCCACACTGTAGGCGGCCTGAAATTCACCATCACGCATCAGATCGCGGGCCAGGGCCCGCCTGCGATTGGCCCACTCCGAGGGCCGCCCAAGGGCCTCGGCAGAGCTGGAGGTCTCTCGAATCAGGCTTGTGGCACTGCTGGTCAATCCTTCGCGAATCCGCCAGACAAAGCGTTCATATGCCAGGCCGGGATGAGCGCGCAGTGCGGCGGGGACAGCATCAATCGCCGCATCCACACCAGGGCGGCGCGCGCGCAGCAACAGCCGTGCTTCGGCCAGCCGCTGCCAGCCTTCGCTAACCAACGGGTACATGCGCCGGGCCTGTGTGGCTTCGTTCTCCCACAGCAGATGATCCAGCCGGGCCTCGTGATGGGTGCGCAGGGTGCGGGGCCAGTCGATCATGAACTGGTCGTGTTCCGCCTCGGACAGCGACATGGTGGTCCATGCGCGGATTGCTTCTGCCATTGCCTCTTCGCGGCGGTCCGACTCCCACAGGGCGGCGGCAAGGCGCAAAGACCCCCACCCAGTCTGGGGCAGTTGATCTTCGAAATAGGAAATGACGGTGCTAGCCGATGTGTTTTCTTCGATATTCCGTTCGCCCTGACGGATCAGGTAGGGCAGGCCGGGCCAGTCGGGGTTCTGTGCCAGGAAATCGAAATACTCGGTCAGATCGCCTTCTCCCTGCCTGAGCCTGATCCATGTCACCACATCGGCAGCGGCAGGGTCGGTCACGCGGGCTTGTGCCGCGGCAGCAGACGGGTAGTCCCGGTCGCCAAGCGCCTCGATGGCGTCAGCCAGGGCCTCGGGCGTCGCTAGCGCGGGAAGCGGCGCGCAGGTAAGGAAAATCGCAAATAGAAATTGTCGCATCGGATCACCGGTTTCAAACTATCCTACAAGGATAGGGCCTCAGCCCTTGCTTGCAACTCACATACTTGGCAATAGGCGGGCGACGGCCCTTGGGGTCGCGATCCTCCGCCGATCCCGGCGATACCAGACATGAAAGGAAGCGTGTGATGTTCAAAGGCTCGATGCCCGCATTGGTCACGCCGTTCAAGGACGGCGCGGTGGATTTTGACACGCTGAAAAAACTTGTCGACTGGCATGTCGCCGAGGGCAGCAGCGGTCTGGTGCCCGTTGGAACGACCGGCGAAAGCCCGACCCTGACGCATGAGGAACATGAACAGGTCATCGAGGCCGTTGTCGAGGCCGCCGCGGGTCGTGTTCCGGTCATTGCCGGGGCCGGGTCCAACAACACGGTCGAGGCGATCCGCTTCCTGCAGCACGCCAAGGCCGTTGGCGCGGATGCTGGCCTTGTGGTCACACCCTACTACAACAAGCCGACACAGGCGGGTCTGATCGCGCACTATACCGCGCTGACCGAAGCCTGTGATCTGCCGATCGTCATCTACAATATTCCTGGACGGTCCGTCATCGACATGACGCCTGCCACCATGGGCGAACTGGCCAAGCTGCCATCCATCGTAGGTGTGAAAGACGCAACCGGCGACCTGGCGCGCGTCAGCTGGACCCGCATGACTTGCGGGCCGGATTTCTGCCAGCTCTCGGGCGAGGATGCCACCGCGCATGGCTTCAACGCTCAGGGCGGTGTGGGCTGCATCTCGGTTACGGCCAACGTGGCACCGCGCCTTTGCGCCGATTTGCAGAACGCGACGCTGGCGGGCGACTACGCCACCGCGCTGCAGGTCGCTGACCGGCTGATGCCGTTGCACAAGGCGATCTTCATGGAACCCGGCCTGTGTGGCGCAAAGTACGCCATGTCGGTTCTGGGGCTTTGCTCGGACGAGGTGCGCCTGCCGCTGGTCGGTGTATCGGACGGGACCAAGGACGCGATCAAGGCGGCGATGCAACACGCTGGCCTGATCAACTGAGATGGGTGGGATCCGCGACGGTGAGGTGACACTGGCCTTTGATCCGGCTGACCGGGTCGAGGCGGGAGTCACCTTCATCGGGCGGATCCGCACACCCTGGTCCAAGGGACATGGGCCGAAGAACCTGATCCAGGCGCGGGAAACCGGGCAGGGGGCGACAATCGAGCTCGCCCCTGCCTACATCCCCTGTCTTGAAGGGTTGGAGGACGGCACACCGGTCGTCCTGCTCTACTGGATGGACAAGGCGGCGCGGAACATCGCCGTGCAGAACCCGCACCACACAGATGGCACGCGCGGCACCTTCGCCCTGCGATCCCCGGCGCGACCCAACCCGATTGCGATGGCGGTGGTGATCCTGCAGGGGATCGACCGCGACACCGGCCTGCTGACCATTGATGCCATAGATTGCTACGACAACACGCCGCTGCTGGACATAAAGCCGTGGAAAGCTTCAATCGACATACCGCCGGGCTGGTGCCCGGACGCCTGAGTGACTATATCGCAGCGTCATGGCACAGACGAAATCAGATCCCAACTACAAGGTGATCGCCGAGAACCGGCGGGCGCGCTACGATTATGCCATCGAGGATGACCTCGAGTGCGGGATTATCCTGCAGGGGTCAGAGGTAAAGTCGATGCGCCAGGGCGGGTCGAACATCGCCGAAAGCTATGCCGCTGTGGACGAGGGCGAGCTGTGGCTGGTCAACAGCTACGTTGCCCCTTACGCGCAAGCCAAGACCTGGGGCCACGAAGAACGCCGTCGCCGCAAGCTGCTGGTCAGCAAGAAAGAGATGTCCAAGCTGTGGAACGCCACGCAGCGGCAGGGCATGACCCTGGTGCCGCTCGTGATGTATTTCAACCATAAGGGCATCGTGAAGCTCAAGATCGGCATCGCCAAGGGCAAGAAGAACCAGGACAAGCGCGCTGATGAGGCCAAGCGCGACTGGCAACGCCAGAAATCGCGGCTGTTGCGCGAACGGGGCTGACAACCCGCCCACTTGAAAGCAGGCCCCGGCCCGCGTAGGGCTAGCAAAACCCCGTGCCTGACGGAGACTGCCGATGTCCGCCGATGACCCCAAAACCCTCGTATCCACCCAGTGGCTTGCCGATCACATGAAAGATCCGGATCTGCGGATCATTGATGCGTCCTATTACCTGCCCGATATGGGCCGGGACGCGAAGGCCGAATATGACGCCGCCCATATTCCCGGCGCTCGGTTTTTCGATATCGACGATGTCAGTGATTCCGTCAGTGACCTGCCCCACATGGCCCCGCCGCCTGAAAAATTCATGAGCCGCCTTCGTGCTATGGGCGTGGGCGACGGGCATCAGGTGGTGGTCTACGACGGCAACGGGCTGTTTTCTGCGGCCCGTGTCTGGTGGTTGTTCCGGCTGATGGGCAAGACCGATATCGCGGTACTGGATGGCGGTATCCGCAAATGGCAGGCCGAAGGCCGTGAGATCGAGGATATGCCCCCCATCATGCGCGACCGTCACATGACCGCGCAGCGTCAGGCGCATCTGGTCAAGGACGTCACGCAGGTTGCCGCTGCTGCCAAACTCGGCGATTGGCAGATCGTAGATGCCCGCAGCGCCGCCCGTTTCCGGGGAGAAGAGGCCGAACCGCGCGCCGGGCTGCGGTCTGGTCGCATTCCGGGATCGAAAAACGTTCACTACGCCAGCCTACTGAATGCCGACGGTACGATGAAACGCGGCGAGGCCCTGCGCGCTGCGTTTGAGGCCGGCGGTGTCGATCTGGACAAGCGTATCATCACCACCTGCGGGTCAGGCGTAACGGCGGCCATCCTGTCGCTTGGACTCGAGATACTCGGCCATAAGGATTGGTCGCTCTATGATGGTTCCTGGGCAGAATGGGGCCAGTTCGAACAGCTAAAAGTCGAGGTGGGATGACCAAGATCCCTGCTGGTACCGAGATTGCCTATACGATCACGTACCTGGAAATGACCGATGCCCCCGCCGCGGCGCCCGCGCTGCCGGATGACGTTCGGCTTGAGCGTTGCGAACAGCCGCCCGTCTGGTTCTTCCTGTCCCTCTACGATGCCGTCGGGCGGATGTATGAATGGGTCGACAAGTTCAACGAGACCACCGAGGCGGTTAAGGCCTTCGTTCAGCACCCCGATGTGTCGCTTTACGTCGCTTACCGACATGGCTGGCCCGCCGGGTTCTTCCAGCTTGACTGGCGCAAGGCCGGCATCTGTGATCTTGCCTATTTCGGGCTGGTGCCCGAGGCCATCGGCGGCGGCTTCGGCGGCACCCTTTTGCGCACCGCAATCGCCACCGGATGGTCACGCGATGGCGTAAAGAAAATGACGGTCAACACCTGTACGCTGGACCACCCGCGTGCCTTGGACCTTTATAAGCGAATGGGGTTTGCACCTGTCCGCACCGAGGATCACACCCGCATCCTGACCCGCGACCGCGACCCGTCGCAATTCCCTGCCTGAGGAGAGGCACAGATGTTCGAGACCCTGACCGCCCCGCAACCCGACAAGATCATTCAGCTGATGCAGATGTTCCGCGAGGATACGCGGGAGGGAAAGGTCGATCTCGGTGTTGGCGTCTATAAGACGCCCCAGGGCAAGACGCCGGTGATGAAGGCGGTGAAGGCGGCGGAAGAACTGGTCTGGCAGACGCAGGACAGCAAGGGCTATGTCGCGCTGGCAGGGGATGCCGGGTATCTTGCCGCGATGAAGGGGCTGCTCTTTGACGATTCAATGCCCCATACCAGGCTGGCTGCGGCAGGCACCCCAGGTGGCACCGGTGCTGTTCGTCAGGTGCTGGAAATGGTCAAGCGCCTGACGCCCGATGCCACGGTCTGGATCAGCGCGCCAACCTGGCCCAACCATCCGGCGATCATAACCTATCTTGGCCTCAACATGCGCGAATACCGCTACTACGACGCGGCAACCGGCGGGCTGGACCGGGCGGGCATGATGGAGGATCTTGCGGCTGTAAAGGCGGGCGACCTTATTCTGCTGCATGGCTGCTGTCACAACCCTACCGGCGTGGACCTGACGCTGGAAGATTGGCGTGACATGGGCGATCTGTGCCTTGCGACCGGCGCAATTCCTTTCGTGGATATGGCTTATCTGGGGTTTGGTCAGGGCATTGAGGAAGATGCCGCCGGGATGCGCCTGCTGGCCGGCATGGTGCCCGAGATGCTGATTGCCGCCTCCTGTTCCAAGAATTTTGGCCTCTATCGAGACCGCGTGGGGATCGCCATGGCGCTCTGCGGTGACGACAAGGCCGCGACGGCAACCGGTGGTATGCTGGCTTGGCTCAACCGCCAGAACTTTGCCTTTCCCCCCGATCACGGCGCGCGCGCTGTGCAGACGATCCTCGGGGATGCCGGTCTGACAGACGTCTGGCGGACAGAGCTGCGCGAGATGCGCGAAGGTATGCAGGCCAACCGTGAGGCGCTTGCCGCTGAATTGCAGCGCATCACCGGGTCCGACCGTTTTGCGTTCCTTGCCGCGCATCGCGGAATGTTCTCGCTACTTGGCGCGAGTTTGCAAGAGGTGGAGCGCCTTCGGGAAGATCATGGCATCTACCTTGTTTTCGACAGCCGGATGAACGTAGCGGGCCTGACCCCGGAAACCATTCCGCTGGTCGCGAAAGCAGTGGCAGAGGTCATGAGCTAGAAAATTCTACCACGGCGCGGGGCTTGCCTTCCGCCCCCCGCCTGCGCTAAAGCGCGCCGTCCCTGGTGATCAGGGCCAAGTCTCCGCTACCTTGTCAAAACGGACCATATACATGACCCGCTCTTATCTGCCCGGCATTCTTGCCATGGCGGCCGTTGTCGTCGCCTCGAACATCCTCGTCCAATTTCTCTTCGGCCAATGGCTGACCTGGGGGGCCTTCACCTACCCGATCGCGTTCCTTGTCACCGACGTGATGAACCGCGTCTATGGTGTTGCCGCCGCTCGGAAAGTTGTTGTTGCCGGTTTCGTCGTGGGCGTCATCTGTTCGCTCATCGGAACCCAGATCATGGGCGAGTTCGGCCCGCTGGTCACGCTGCGCATCGCTTTGGGCTCGGGCCTCGCCTTCCTCACTGCGCAACTGCTTGATGTCGCTGTCTTTAACCGCCTGCGCGAGGGCGCGTGGTGGCGGGCGCCTTTGGGGTCTACTTTGGTTGGGTCTTCGGTGGATACGGCGATCTTCTTTACGATTGCCTTCTCGGGCACGCTGACCTTCCTCGAACCGGGCAACGATGTGTCCTGGGCCGGTGAGGTTCTGCCGCTGCTTGGCACCGGTCCCGAGGCCCCGCTTTGGGTGTCTCTGGCGGTTGCAGACTGGCTCGTTAAACTTTCGCTCGCTTTGGTGGCACTTGTGCCTTTCCGGGTGCTCACGGCGAAACTGACAGCACAAGTTGCATAAAAACTTTTGACAAACACAAAATCTATGGCACCCTCCTAGTACGAGTTCACAATCAGAAAGGAGGTGCCCATGTCGAGAGAGATATTGGAGAAGTGCGTCGGGACAGGCTGGGAGGAACGCGGCTAGGCAGCCTTAGCTGCGCAAACCATCCCAGGTGGGCCTTGGTCTAACCGACCCCACCTCCTTAATTTCTCGGAAAGGGTCGCCCTCGGGCGGCCCTTTTCTGTTAACAAATAAGGGGGGGTGCCATGCGTACACCCCCCCGTGCACCCCCTGTACACCCCCCGTGCATACGGAAAGACGACATGCTGAGGATCACCGACCAGATCACCATCGCCGATTGGGAGCTGACGGAACAGTTCACCCGCGCCTCCGGCCCCGGCGGGCAGAACGTGAACAAGGTGTCCACGGCGGTGGAACTGCGGTTCGAGGCGGAGCGGTCCCCGAACCTGCCCGACCCGGTCAAACGGCGGCTCAGGCGACTGGCCGGTCAGCGCTGGACCAAGGACGGCGCGGTGGTGATCTTCGTGCAGGAGACGCGGAGCCAGGCGCGGAACCGAGAGATCGCGCGGGACCGGCTGGCGGAGCTGATCGGGCGGGCAACGGTGGCGCCCAAGAAACGCCGCCCGACCCGACCCACCAAGGGCAGCATAGAGCGGCGCCTCAAGGCCAAGAAGGCGCGGGGGGAGGTGAAGCGGTTGCGGGGGGAGACGGGGGAGTAGCTTCAGGCAGTTAAACCGAAGGCCGGTCTTGTGCAAGCGAAGGTGATTTGCGATGCTTCGTCATGGTAGACTTATCGTTTCGAGGGCTAAACAGTGAAGATTTCAGATATAGCTTCAATTTCCGATGCTCAGAAGTTTATTCTAGATCTCTATCCAAATGATAATAGAGATTTTTCTTATGTTTTTGGCTATGCTACAAGGCACTTAGGATACCTGTGTAAATCTCTATGTAAAAATTCGCCGTCTGTCGAGGAATTCATTCGCTCAATTTCATGGCTACTTGCGTTGGCCAACAAGCTTGAGGTTGATGTTGAAGTTTCCTTAATAAAGCGACATCCCGATATCTGCCCATATTGCGTTGTTGCCCCATGCAAATGCAGATGGACTGGAAAAAAACCAGCCATCGGAATAAAGGCCTACAAGATACCTGAAGAATTGTTTTATCGCGCAGAACAGATTAAACGCGAAAAGAAAGCAGACTTCCAATCGCACTGCGAGCGACTTGCCATCATTTACCCTGGCAACGCCTACAAATGGGATGCAATTGGCCCATGGCAACTTACCTCTAAAATGCAAGAGGAACTCGCGGAGGTCCACGAGGCAGCAACCAGATACCTTTCTGGAAGAAAGTCGATTGATGCGGTTGCAGAGGAGTTCGCGGACCTTTTCGCATGGTTACTTTCTGCTTGGGGATTAAGTTTTCCTGAGGGCAATGTGGATGACTCTTTTATAGAATACTACTTGGCGGGTTGCCCAGTTTGTGGAAATAACGAGAATTGCGAGTGCGAACTTTTTGCCGATCTGAGTACTCAGTTGGTGGACTCCGATAAGATAAAAGAACTTGAGAAGCTTTTTCTAGCACTCTCAAGCGAAGTTGGATTTGACGGTGATGAAGTGTCCGAGGTCCTTCAATCTTTAGAGGCGGCGTCAAAGTCACAGAGCGAACCAGTAGCGAGGGCTGCCGTCGACCAAGCCAAGGCAAAGACAGAAGAGCTTGAAAAGCTAGTAGAGAGAGGAGCAAAGAACGCTAAGAATGCAACAACAATCGCGCAGGCGATCTACAAGGCAATCGAGAACTTTCCTTTCGTTGGGTAGTTCTTCATACCACAACCTCCACCCGTTCCTGCTCGCCCACCCCGAACACCCGTTTATACCGAGCGATCTCGTCCGCTGGCCCCATGGCCTTCTCGGGGTTGTCCGAGAGCTTCACCGTGGGCCGCCCGTTGGCGGCCACCGCCTTGCACACCAGTGAAAACGGCGCCAGCGCGTCGTCGGGGACCAGACCCCGGAAATCATTGGTCAGCAGCGTCCCCCAGCCAAAGGACACCCGCACGCGGCCTGCGAATTGGGCCTGAAGCTCCTCTATCTTTTCCACGTCCAGCCCGTCGGAGAAGATGACGAGTTTCTGGCGCGGGTCCTCGCCGCGCGACGTCCACCAGTCGATGGCGATCTCGGCCCCCGTCGCGGGGTCGCCTGAATCGATGCGGATGCCGGTCCAGCCTGCCAGCCAGTCGGGGGCGTTTTTCAGGAAGCCTTCCGTCCCGTAGGTGTCGGGCAGGATGATGCGCAGGTTGCCCGAATGCTCCTCATGCCAGTCGGCCAGCACGTCATAGGGCGCGCGGGCGAGGTCGGCGTCGGTCTCGGTTAGCGCGGCGTAGACCATGGGCAGTTCATGGGCGTTCGTCCCGATCGCCTCGATATCGCGCTTCATGGCGATGAGGCAGTTGGAGGTTCCGATGAACTTGTCCCCCAGCCCCTCCATCATCGCCTGCACGCACCAGTCCTGCCACAGGTAGGAATGGCGGCGGCGGGTGCCGAAATCGGCGATGCGCAGGTCGGGCAGGTGGCGCAGGCGTTCGACCTTCTGCCACAGATGCGTCATGGCGCGGGCGTAGAGCACCTGCAGCTCGAACTTGCCCATATGTTGCAGGACGGCGCGGCCCCGAAGCTCCATCAGCACGGCGAGCGCGGGGATTTCCCACAGCATGACCTCGGGCCAGTTGCCTTCGAAGGTCAGCTCATACTGCCCGTCGCGTTTTTCGAGGTGGTAGGCGGGCAGGCGCAGGTTTTCAAACCAGTCCATGAATTCGGGCGTGAACATCTGGCGCTTGCCGTAGAACATGTTGCCCCGCATCCAGGTGCTTTCGCCGCGCGCGAGGGAAAGGGAGCGGATGTGGTCCAGCTGTTCGCGCAGCTCGCCCTCGTCGATCAGTTCGGCCAGCGGGATGCGGGTGGTGCGGTTTATGAGGCTGAAGGTGACTTGCGTGTCGGGCTTGTTGCGGAACACCGACTGGCACATCAGCAGCTTGTAGAAATCGGTGTCGATCAGGGACCGGACGATCGGGTCGATCTTCCACTTGTGGTTATAGACGCGGGTGGCGATGTCGACCATTGGGATACTCCTGTACGCAACGTCTGTTAGAGCAAAGCGGGCAGGGGGAGGGCAAGCGTATCCGCAAAGAAAACGCCCCGCCGGGTGGGACGGGGCGTTGGAGGAGTTGCGTGGGATCAGCCGCGGGCGGCGCTGGAGGCTTGCGAACCCCCATCCCGGCCCTCGCCTTCGCGGCCATCGGGGTTCAGGATCATCACCGCGCGGCCTGCCACGATCAGGCGCTGCAACGTCTCGCCGGGCATGGACGGGCCGGGGCGATCAAAACCAGGGGTGCCGGCGAGGTTGCCGAATTCCTCGTCGCAGTCATCGAGACCGCTTGAATTGGAGCAGTCATGCTCTGGGAAGTTTTCGTTGCACCAGTTGATAACAGCCTCGTAGCAGCCTTCGAGCGAAGTGATCGGGTCTGCTGAAGCGGGGGCGGTGGTCGAAGCCGTTAGGCTTAGGGCGGCGGCGGCAATGGCGAAGTAACGGGTCATATCAAAATCCTCTTCTCTCAAAAAATCACGCATTCTGTTGGCGTGTAGGGGTCTGTCGAACGATGAAGCAAAATGGTTCACAGAAATGTGAGGTGCCTGGCGCAGATTGGCGGAAATCCCTCGCCTGTCTGCGGGAAAGGAGCTAGGCAGGCCGGCATGAGCGACATGTTTGACATCTTCCTTGTGGCCCCGCCGGGGCTGGAACCTGTTCTGGCCGAGGAGGCGCGGGACAAGGGCTTTGCCGATCCCCGCGCGGTGCAAGGGGGTGTCGAGATCAAGGGCGGTTGGCCCGAGGTCTGGCGCGCGAACCTAGTGCTGAGAGGACCAGCGCGGGTGCTGGTCCGGGTGGCAGAGTTTCGGGCGATGCATCTGGCGCAGCTGGACAAGCGGGCGCGCAAGGTCGATTGGGCGTCGGTGCTGCGGGCGGACAGTCCCGTAAAGGTGGAGGCGACCTGCCGAAAGTCGAAGATCTATCACGCGGGGGCCGCGACACAGCGGGTCAGCACCGCGATCAAGGAAACGCTAGGGGCCGAGATCAGCGATACGGCCGAAGTGGTGGTGAAGGTGCGCATCGACGATGACCTGTGCACGATCAGCCTGGATGCCACCGGCGAAGCGCTGCACAAACGCGGGCACAAGCCCGCCGTGGGCAAGGCCCCGATGCGCGAAAACCTGGCGGCGCTGTTTTTGCGGCAATGCGGGTTTGACGGGACGGAACCGGTGGTCGATCCGATGTGTGGGTCGGGGACGTTCCCGATTGAGGCGGCCGAGATCGCGGCAGGGCTTTATCCGGGCCGGTCGCGGGGCTTCGCGTTCGAGGGGCTGGCCGGGTTCGATGCCGATGCCTTTGCAGCGATGAAGGCAGGGGCAAGGTTGGTGGCACCACAGGCCCGGTTCTACGGGTTTGACCGGGATGCGGGCGCGGTGAAGAACGCCACCGAGAATGCGGAGCGGGCGGGTGTCGGAGGCTATTGCCAGTTTGCCCGGCAGGCAGTCAGCGATCTGGAACCGCCAGAGGGGCCGCCCGGCCTGGTCATCGTCAACCCGCCCTATGGCGAGCGCATCGGCAACCGCAAACTGCTGTTCTCGGTCTACGGCGCGCTTGGCAAGACATTGCTGGAGCGGTTCAGCGGCTGGCGTGTGGGGCTGGTGACAAGCGATGGCGGGCTGGCCAAGGCGACCGGGCTGCCTTGGCTGCCGACAGAACCGCCGGTGGCGCATGGTGGGCTAAAGGTGACGCTGTGGCGAACGGGGGTTTTGGGCTGAAGCAGGGACCGGGTTTGAAGAAGAACCTCTCTGACCTCTCGTGACCGTGGTCCGCGCGGAATCAAGCCGCAGGCGCTGCGCCATCGCCGACGCGCCCCGACGCAGAGGCGATCTGGGGGATGTTTGCGAGACGGTTGAGGTCTTGCGGATGTGGCAGGCATAGAGCGCATTGGTCGAATGTCAGCATCGCCACCGCGCGCGTCGGCAATGACGTTCGGGGATGGAGGCCAAACCGAGCCCTCGTCATTGCCGCGTATGCGCTCCGCGCTAGCTTCACTGCAATGGCCCACAAGAAACTCCATCTGCCGACCAAGATTTGTGCCACCTGTGGCCGTCCGTTTGCGTGGCGAAAGAAATGGGCGAAGGTCTGGGACGAAGTGCGCTATTGCTCGGATCGGTGCCGACGCGTGCGGGGTTAGCCCAGCTCCAGCGTGGCGATGGAGCGGATGCCAGGGCCGGGTTTGGGTGCGGGGCCGCGATACATGCGGGCGGTGTTGAAGCTTGCCTCCATCCCCCATTCCCTGCAAAGCGAGGTTAGCCCGGACTGGTCGTCAGGAACGTCAATGATGAATGGACCTGCGGGATATGCCGCTGCGATTGCCATCAACAGCGCCCGCGCGTCATCGAGGTTGTCTGCGACCAGCGGCCCTATCTTGGCGCCGCGTTCGCAACGGCGGATGGTGGCGAAGGAAGTGCCGTGCAATAGGGTCCGGCGGCTGTCGCTGTCTTGCGTCCAAGCCTTCATGAAGGCAGGCTTGGCATAGCCGTTGGCACGGGCCTCGGCCTGGCAGAGCCGGTCCCTGTCGCCTGCGGATGCAGGGCGCAGCCCCACCCCATGATCCGCCGGAATCTGCCCTTCGAAGCGAAAGGTCTGCCCGGCGAGCACAAATCCCGATTTGCGGTAGTTGTCCTGCTGCGCGGGCACCCCGTCGAGGCCGACACTGCGTGCCCCGGCATGGGTAAGTGCGTGCTGCCAGAGGCCGAAGCCGATCCCCTTGCCGCGATGCTCGGGCAGGCAGAGATAGAGGCCCAGGAACGCGAAATCGTCGGAATGGTTTACAACCGAGATCGCGGCGATGGGGCCGTTGCCCGGATCGGCCACGAAGAAACCTTGGGGGTCGCTGGCGTAGAAAGCCGCCGCATCATCAGGCCCGGGGTTCCACCCCTCGGCTGCGGCCCAGGACAGGACAAGTGGCATCTCGTCTGCGCGGGCGGTGCGGAAACGCACGCTCATGCTAGGGCGACGCCCGCCTGCGCCATCCCCTCCAGCGCGGCCTCCAGCGAGCCGTCGAAATCAATTGCACGGCAGAGGTCCTGGCGGACGGTCACGGTGAACCCCAACCGGGCGGCATCGACGGCGGAGTAGTTGACGCAGAAATCGGTGGCGAGGCCCACCATGGTGAGCGTGTCGATACCCCGTGTGCGCAGGTAGCCTTCCAGCCCTGTGGGCGTGGTCTTGTCGTTCTCGAAAAACGCCGAGTAGCTGTCGATCGCGGGGTTGTAGCCCTTGCGGATGATCAGGTCAGCCCGGGCGGTCAGCAGATCGCTGTGGAATTCCGCGCCGGGGGTGCCTTGCACACAGTGATCTGGCCACAGAACCTGAGGGCCGTAAGGCATCTCGGTCAGGGTCATTGGCTCGGCCCCGTGATACGAGGCGAAAGAGGAATGGCCCGACGGGTGCCAGTCCTGCGTCAGGATCACGGCGTCGAAATCGCCCATCAGCGCGTTGATGCCGGGAACAATCACGTCGCCCTCTGGCACCGCCAAGGCGCCTCCGGGGCAGAAATCGTTCTGGACGTCGATGACGATGAGGGCGTGCATGGCGGGCTCCTATCTGGGGTCCCTCAAGGGGTAGTCAGGCAGGCGCTGCCCGTCAATGCGGGTGGGGCGCGAACCGGGGTGAACAGCGGCTGTGCGCGGCTGAGGCTTTGACGCAAAGGACGCGCGCTCTAGGCTGATGCAAGCCGCAAGCAGGAGATCCCCAATGTCCGAGACACCCATCATCGCCGCAAAAAGCCCTGCCAAGGTCGAGCTGACCGAAGGCGAGAGCTATACTTGGTGCCGCTGCGGGCGGTCCAAGAACCAGCCCTTCTGCGACGGATCGCATCGGGGGACCGGGATCACTCCCGTCTCGTTCAAGGCCGAGGAAACGGGGACAGCGTTCCTGTGCCGCTGCAAGGCGACGGGAAACGTGCCATTCTGCGACGGAACCCATACCAAGCTGGAGGGGCTGGAACCCGGCGATGCTTCGCCCCCGCCTAAGAGCGATGCGCCCACGGCGGAACCCACGCCCGAGGAGCCCACGGTCGCCCGCATTCACGCGCTGGCGCGCGACGGGCTGAGCAAGCTTGGTCATCACGGTGAGATGGGGGCTATGGGCGTTCCGCGAAAGGATCTGCCGCATTGGGATGACCTGCAAATCCTGCCTGCGCAGATGGCGCGCAAGCCGTTGCTGGACAATGCGCCTGTATCGACGAAGGTGGTGATTGGGCCACGCGCGGCGAAACCGCTGGAGCTGGATATCCCGCTATTCGTGTCCGACATGAGCTTTGGCGCATTGTCGTTGGAGGCCAAGGTTGCCCTGTCGCGTGGGGCGGAACTGGCAGGCACAGGGATATGTTCGGGCGAGGGTGGCATGTTGCCAGAGGAGCAGGCGGAGAATTCACGCTATTTCTATGAACTCGCTTCCGCCCGGTTCGGCTGGCGGCCGGAACTGGTGGAACGGGTGCAAGCCTTTCACTTCAAGGGTGGGCAGGGCGCCAAGACCGGCACTGGCGGGCATCTGCCCGGCAACAAGGTGACGGACAAGATCGCCGAGGTGCGCGGGCTGGAGAAGGGTCAGGACGCTATTTCGCCCTCGACCTTTCCCGATCTGACCACGCCTGCCGATTTCGCAAAGCTGGCCGATGAGGTGCGGGAGAGGTCCGGCGGCATTCCGATTGGGTTCAAACTGTCGGCCAATCATATCGAGGCCGATATCGACTTCGCGCTGGAGGCCGGCGCAGACTACATCATTCTCGACGGGCGGGGTGGGGGAACGGGGGCCGCGCCGCTGATTTTCCGCGACCATATCTCGGTGCCGACCATTCCGGCGCTGGCCCGCGCAAGGCGGCATCTGGATGCGAGCACAGGGCGCGAGGTGACGCTGGTCATCACCGGCGGGCTGCGGGTGGCCGAGGATTTCGCCAAAGCGATGGCGCTTGGCGCGGATGCGGTGGCGGTGTCAAACTCGGCCATTCAGGCAGTGGGCTGTGTGGCAGCGCGCATGTGCAACACCAACAATTGCCCCGCCGGGATCGCTACGCAAAAGCCGGAGCTGCGCCGGCGGATCGACGTGCAGGTCAGCGCCGAGAGGCTGGCGCGGTTCTTCGGGGCCTCGGTGGAGCTGATGCAGGTGCTGGCGCGGGCTTGCGGGCATGACAGCCTTTCGGGATTGCGCGAGGATGATCTGACCAGTTGGAAAAAGGACATGGCGGACCTGAGCGGCGTGCGCTTTGCGGGCGTGGGCGTGTAACGGCGATTGACCGGCGGGCCGTGCGCGTGTTCGGTGTCGGGCAGAGAGGTGCCCAACATGATCGCCAACGAACGCCCCGTCATCGCTGACAGCCTGTGGAGCGCCAAGGCAAACCCCGCGCCCGACTGCCCGCCGCTGGTGCGAGAGGTGGAGGCGGATGTGGCCATCGTCGGGGGCGGGTTCACGGGGCTGTCGGCTGCGCTCCATGCCGCTGAGGCGGGCCTTCGCGCCGTGGTGCTGGAGGCCGAAAGCCCCGGATGGGGCGCGTCGGGGCGTAATGGCGGGCAGGTCGATCCTGGGCTCTATGTCGATCCGGATGAGGTCGAGGCGCGGTTCGGCGCCGACATAGGCGCGCGGATGGTGGATTATATGGGGCTGTCGGGGCAGATGGTCTTCGATCTGATCGCTCGCCACGGAATTGAGTGCGACGCGCGGCCCGTGGGGTGGATCAGGGCTGCCCACAATGACGCGACGCTCAGGGATATTCACGGCAAGGTTGCGCAATGGCAAAGGCGCGGTGCGGATCTGCGCTTTCTGGAACGGGACGCGCTGGCGTCCATGCTGGGGACAGGCGTTTATGCCGGTGGGTTGATCGACATGCGGGGCGGCAATCTGAACCCGCTGAACTATGCGCTGGGACTGGCAGATGCCGCGTTGCGGGCGGGGGCCTCCGTGCACGGTGGATCACGTGTGATCAGCGCCGGGCAGGAGGGGGATCGCCACCTTTTGAGGACGGAGCGTGGCTCTGTCCGGTCGCGCAAAGTCCTTCTCTGCACCAATGGCTATACGGACGGCTTGGCCCCGCCTTTGGCGCAAGAGGTGGTGCCGGTCCGGTCCGTGCAGGTGGCGACCGACCCGCTGCC
The DNA here is from genome assembly GCF_050896395.1 of Nioella aestuarii. Lineage (NCBI taxonomy): Bacteria > Pseudomonadati > Pseudomonadota > Alphaproteobacteria > Rhodobacterales > Paracoccaceae > Nioella > Nioella aestuarii. Next base: position 70,672 of record NZ_JBPBBA010000007.1, read on the forward strand.
GCCAGAGATCGCGGCCAGCATCCTGCCGGGGCGGCAAGCGCCATCGGATCTGCGGCGGCTGTTGCTCTATTTCCGCATGGATGCCGCGGGGCGGTTCATCATGGGTGGGCGCGGGGCCTATGGCGACCGGGCAACGCTGGCACGGATGGAGGCTCTGCGACAAGTCAGCGTGAAGATGTATCCGCAACTGGCCCCCTTTGGCTGGCGGCACGCCTGGGGCGGGTTCATTGCGGTGACGCCAGATCACTACCCGCGCCTGGTGCGCATGGGGTCCGGGATGATGGCGGGGCTTGGCTATAACGGCCGCGGCGTGGCGCAGGCCACAGCCATGGGCAAGCTGATGGCGGAATGGGCGGCGGGACGGCCAGAGGCAGAGTTGGACTTCCCCGTGACCGACCCAAGGCCGATCCCGTTTCACAGACTGCGCCGGTTGGGCGTTGCTGCAACCGTGGCAAAATACCGAATGCTGGATGCTTTGGGGCTGTAAGGATCTGCGGGGCAAATCCCTTGCTAAATGGCGGGAAACCTTCAATCCTTTCAAGAAAAGGAGATTGCCCCGCCGATGCGTTATGAATTTGCCGATTGCCTGCTGGATACCGACAGCTTCAAGCTGTATCGCGGCGGTGCTCCGCAGCCGGTTGAACCGCAGGTTTTCGACTTGTTGCGGGTGCTGGCCGAGAACGCAGGAAAGCTTGTGTCGCGCGATCAGCTGATCGAACAGGTCTGGGGCGGGCGCATTGTGTCAGAGGCGACGATCAGCGCCCGCATCAATGCCGCAAGGACGGCTGTTGGCGATGATGGCAAGGCGCAGGCAGTGATCCGCACCGTGCCACGCAGGGGGATTGAACTGGTCGTGCCGGTGAAGCCTGCCGAGCCAGCCGCTGCGCCGGCGCCGTCATTTACACCAGACCCACCGGCAAACCAGACGATCCGATACACAACCTCTGCCGATGGTACGCAGCTTGCCTATGCGATCTCGGGGTCGCCAGATGGCACACCGCTTTTGCGGGCCACGCATCACGTGTCGCATCTGGAACTTGAATGGAACAGCCCGTTCTACCGGCCCAGCTTCGATGCGCTCGGGGCGCGGCACAAGCTCATCCGCTACGATATCCGGGGTGCGGGTCTATCTGATGGCGCAGGCGATGATCATGATATGCAACGCCATGTGGAAGATCTTGTCGCCGTGGCCGACTCTGCCGGGTTAGAGCGGTTCGCAATCCTCGCCAATCTCAATAGCGCACCGGTCTCGATCCGCTTTGCTGCTGAAAACCCGGATCGGGTCAGCCGTTTGGTTATTCAGGGCGGTTACGCGCGCGGGCGCGCGGTGCGCGGCGACAAGCAGAGCAAGCCGGGCGAGGATCCGTTCATTTTGCTGCTTCACGGCAGTGGGTGGGGTGATCCGCAAAATGGGTTCATGAGAGCCTGGGCGACAATGGCCCTTCCGACGCTGAGCTACGAGGATGCCACACGGTTCATCGAGCTGGTCGCGGGGGCTTGTTCGGGCGAGGATGCGCTGCACAGCCGGGTGGCAATTGACAGGTTCGACGCGCGTGACTGGCTTGCGGCGGTCAGGACGCCAACTCTGGTCGTCCATCCGCGCAATGACAGCCTTCACCCGCTGGCCGAGGCGCGCATGATCGCGGCAGGCATACCGGGGGCTGAATTTCACGTCGTCGAAAGCGCGAATACGATCTGCCTTGCACCGGATCCCACCTGGGCCGAGCAGATGGAGGCTATTCTGGAGTTCCTCGCCCGCGAATAGCCCGCCTTAGCCGTAGATATGGCCACCCAGGTATTTCGCACCTGTGTCACAGGCGATGGTGACGACGCGCTTGCCGGGGCCAAGCTCTTTTGCCAGCTCTATTGCTGCAACGACGTTGAGCCCGGTCGACCCGCCGCCGAGCACACCCGCCTCAGCCGCCAGCCTGCGGCACATGTCAAAGGCTGCGTCCTGATCGACGGTTCGGATATCGCACAGGCGCGACCGATCGAGGAAAGGTGGCTCAAACCCAACACCGATGCCTTCCACCTTGTGCGGGCCACCGGTGCCGGTCGTCAGGAGCGGAGATTGCAGCGGTTCCAACGCGATCACATCAGGGGTTTGTCCCGCCGCGGCCAGCCCGTCCACCGTACCCATCATGGCCGCCCCGGTGCCAACGGCAGCGACAAGCATATCCACGTGCCCCAGATCGGCGGCAATTTCATGCCCCATCGGCACATAGCCCGCGCGCACGTCAGGGGACCCGAATTGGTCGGCGTAGTAACTGCCGGGTTCGCCGGCCAGCCCATAGGCGCGGGTCTTCATGCGCTGGATCAGCTCTGGTGTGATTGTGCCATCCGAGGGCTCGACAAGGACTTCGGCCCCGAAGGCCGCCATTGCCTGGCGCTTGCTGTCGGAAAACGCATCTGAAAACACCGCCGTAAAGCGTAGGCCCAGAACTGCCGAGACGAAGGCAAGCGCCGTGCCGGTGCTGCCGCCAGTATATTCCACCACACGGTCACCAGGCTTCAGATCGCCCCGTTCCATCGCTCGGGTCAGGACGGAAACGGCCATCCGGTCCTTGTAGGATCCGGTCGGATTGCCGCCTTCCAGCTTGATCCAGATCTCGGCCCCGCCTGGCGGCTCGAACCCTGCGAGCCGAACCATGGGTGTTTTACCAATCGCGTCGAGTGCCGTTTCGGACTTCATGTCATGCCCCCTGATTGATCAGATCAGTGTGACCTCTTGGCCCTGTCCGATCAAGCGTGGCGACTTGAAGGCGGTGTTGGGCCGGGTGTAAGAGATGGACATGTTTACCATTGCAGCGCTCTATCATTTCACCCGGTTCGAAGATCCCGACGCCCTGCGCGCGCCGTTGCGCGACCTGTGCGAGGCGAGCGATGTACGCGGGTCACTGCTGATCGCGCATGAGGGGATCAACGGCACCATCGCAGGGCCGCGTGCGGGGATTGATGCCGTGCTCGCGCATATCCGTGCGCTGCCCGGTTGTGCAGATCTGGAATGGAAAGAGAGCACGGCGACTGATGCGCCTTTCGCCCGTATGAAAGTGCGGCTCAAGAAAGAGATCGTGACAATGGGCGTGCCCGACGTGGACCCCAAGGCGAAGGTTGGGCATTACGTGCGCCCCGCCGATTGGAATGCGCTGATTTCCTCCCCCGATGTGGCAGTGATCGATACGCGCAATGACTACGAGATTGCCATCGGCACCTTCGAAGGCGCGGTTGATCCGGAAACCACCACTTTCCGTGAATTTCCCGCCTGGTGGGCCGAGAATAAGGACCGCTTCCACAACAAGCGGATTGCGATGTTCTGCACCGGCGGCATTCGCTGCGAGAAATCCACCAACTACCTGATCGAGCAGGGGGTTGAGGAGGTCTATCACCTCAAGGGCGGTATCCTTCAGTATCTGGAGGATGTGCCGGAAGAGGACAGCCTCTGGCATGGTGAGTGTTTCGTGTTCGATCAACGGGTTTCCGTGGGGCATGGGCTGAAAGAGGGGCCGCATCTGCTGTGCCGGGCTTGCCGTCGTCCGCTGCTGCCCGAAGATACGAAACGGCCTGATTATGAACATGGGGTCTCCTGCCATCACTGCCTGAGCGAGCATACGGATGCCGATCGGGCGCGTTTCCGCGAGCGCCAGAAACAGATCGAGCTTGCGAAGGCTCGGGGCGAGCGGCATTTGGCCGGCGGTCCGGTTTGAGTTCCGGCACCATCCTTCAATCGACATCTGCGCGCACGGCGCTCGCCCTGCTGATCGGCATCGCATCGGGTATCTTCGCCTTTCTGATCGGAATGCCCCTGCCTTGGATGCTGGGGCCGATGATCGGCAACACCATCGCGGCCATCCTGCACGCACCCACAGCCCCACCAGCCAAGCTGCGCCCCATCGTGATTCCGGTCATCGGGGTGATGCTGGGGTCTGGCGTCACGCCTGAGATTGTCGATGCGCTTGGCGATTGGGCCATAAGTTTCCTTGTTCTGCCGCCCTTCCTGATCGTGGCTGCCGGGGCGTCGTTCCTGTTCTATCGCTTCATTGGCAAATACGACCCGGTCACCGCCTATTTCAGCGCCATGCCTGGCGGTCTGAACGAGATGCTGATCCTAGGAGCCGAACAGGGCGGGGATGAGAAACGCATCGCGCTTGCCCATGCCAGCCGTATCCTGTTGGTCATTGGCTTTGTGGCGCTGTTCTTCGGATTGATACTGGGCGTGACCTCTGGCGGGCAGGGAAGTGCCGTTTGGGTCGGGCTTTGGGAGTTGGGGTTGAAGGATTACGCCGTACTGGCAATCTGCGCGGTAGCGGGCGTCTATGTGGGCAAGCTGCTGCGCCTGCCTGCGGCGGCGGTGCTGGGGCCCATGCTTTTGTCCGGCATTGCGCATTTCTTTCATATCGTAGATGTGCCCCCGCCCACGGTTCTGGTCATCGCGGCGCAGGTCGTGATGGGAACTGTCATTGGGTGCCGCTTCATCGGTGCGACCGCGCGCGAAGTGGGGCAAGACTTGTTCCTTGGGGTTTTCTCGACCATCGGAATGCTGATCACCGGGGTGGGCTTTGCCGCCGTGGTGGCGGCGCTGACGGACACAGATCTAAGCCAGGCCTTTCTTGCGTATTCCCCCGGAGGGCTGACGGAAATGAGCCTGCTGGCCTTCGCCATGGGCGGCGACATCGCCTATGTCTCGCTCACGCATATCGTGCGGATCGTGCTGGTGATATTCTCGGCACCGCTGGTGTTTCGCTGGTTTGGGCGAAGCGGCTAAGCAATCCTGAACCTTTAAAGTTTTCCAAAAACGACGCCGACTGTGTCGCATTCTCCCTTATTTTTAGAGCGAATGAAAAAACCTTTGACAATTTCACGCGGCCATTGTGAAGGTTTTCCACAGAATTTCACGGGCCCGACTCACTGATGCAACACCCTTCCCTCGGAGCTGACCTCAGATCCCTGCGCAAGCTGCGTGGGATGACGCTGGAGGATATGGCCCTGCGGTTGGGCAAATCGGTTGGCTGGATCAGCCAGGTGGAACGCGACATTTCCACCCCACGCGTCAGCGATCTGCGTGACATCGCCAAGATCTATGAAGTGCCGTTGTCGTTGTTCTTTGGAAAGGCCACGGGTCCGGAAAACGAAATGGGCCGCGTGGTGCGCGCTGCCAATCGCCGGACCGTGGGCGAACAGGATGGCGGACTGATCGAAACGCTGCTGTCCCCTGATCTGACCGACTCCTTCGAAGTGGTGCATTCGACCTTTCAGCCGGGTTCAAGCCGGATGGAACGGACATCGCGCCCCACACAGGAACTTGCTTTCGTCATGTCGGGCAAGCTGGACATCTGGCTCGATGACGACGCTTTCACCATCCGCGCCGGCGACAGTTTTCGCGTGCGCGATCAGTCTTACCGTTGGGCCAATCCGTATGACGAGCCCGCCGTTGCAATCTGGGTGATCTCACCCCCCGTCTACTAAGAAGGATCCGCCATGGCCGATTTTCCCACATCCGCAAAGGTCGTCATCATCGGGGGCGGTGCCGTTGGTGCGTCGAGCCTCTATCATCTGGCCAAGAAGGGCTGGACCGACTGCGTGCTGCTGGAAAAGAACGAATTGACGGCGGGATCGACATGGCACGCGGCGGGGAACGTGCCGACCTTCTCGACCTCATGGGCGATCATGAACATGCAGCGTTATTCGACCGAGCTTTATGCGCGCTTGGGCGAAGAGGTGGACTACCCGATGAACTACCACCAGACCGGGTCTATCCGTCTGGCGCATACGAAGGAACGGATGCAGGAATTCGAGCGCGCCTGCGCCATGGGCCGCTATCAGGGCATCGGGATGGAGATGCTGACGCCCGAACAGGCGAAGGAACGCTACCCCTTCCTTGAAATTCACGATCTGGAAGGCGCGCTGTTCGATCCTTCCGACGGCGATATTGACCCCGCGCAGCTGACGCAGGCCCTGGCAAAGGGCGCGCGCGAGATGGGCGCGAAAATTATCCGCTTCTGCCCCGCGACCGGCGTGACCCAGAAAGAGGATGGCAGTTGGATCGTCCACACCGACAAGGGTGACATCGCCTGTGAATACGTCGTGAACGCGGTGGGGTACTACGCGCAGCAAGTCGGGGAATGGTTCAAGCCCTATGGTGGGCGCACTGTTCCGATGATGGTCATGAGCCATCAGTATGTGCTGACCGATGAGGTGCCCGAGGTCGAAGCCTGGAGCAACGAGAACGGCCGCAAGCTGCCGCTTCTGCGGGATGTCGATGTCTCCTACTACTTCCGGCAGGAAAAGCATGGCTTCAACATCGGCCCTTATGAGCCGAACTGTAAGGCGGAATGGGCAGGGTCGCCTGATGAGGTGCCAAATGATTTCAGCTTCCAGCTTTGGACGGATGATCTGGAAAGGATCGAGGACATCGTTGCGGATTCGATGGAGCGCGTTCCGCTGGCTGCCACTGCCGGGATCAGCCGCATCATCAACGGCCCCATTCCCTACGCGCCTGATGGCTTGCCGCTGATCGGTCCGATGCCCGGCGTTAAAAACGCGTTCGAGGCGTGCGTGTTTACCTTCGGCATCGCCCAAGGGGGCGGGGCTGGCAAGGTGCTGGCCGAATGGATCGTCGATGGCGCAACCGAATGGGACATGTGGGCCGTCGATCCGCGCCGCTATACAGACTACACCGACCACGAATACTGCGTGGCCAAAGGGATGGAGGTTTATGGCAACGAATATGCCATGCATTTCCCCTGGCATCGCTGGCCCGCCGCGCCGGATCGCAAGCTGTCGCCCGTCCATGACAAGGTGACCGCGCTTGGCGGTGTGATGGGCGACTATAACGGGTGGGAACGGGCCAACTGGTTCGCGCAGCCCGGCGATGACACCAGCGAGGAAAGCACCCACACCTGGGGCCGGTCTGGTCCGTGGGAACAACGGATCAAGGAAGAATGCGAAGCCGTGCGCGATGCCTGTGGCGTGCTGGACCTGCCGGGCTTCTCGCGCTTCTGGGTCAAGGGCGACGGCGCAGACGAATGGCTGCGCGGCTTCTGTACGGGGGGTATTCCCAAGATCGGTCGGATCGGCCTGATCTATGTCTCTGACCACCGCGGCCGCATCCTGACGGAGATGAGCTGTGTCCGGCTGGAGGAAAATAGCTTCGTCCTGATCACCGCTGCCACGGCGCAATGGCATGATGGCGAGCTTGTGAAGAATTCCGTCCCCGAGGGTGTCACCGTCACGGAAACCACCCGCGACCGGGACTGCCTGATCGTTGCGGGGCCGACGTCACGCGATGTGTTGGCGGGGCTGACCGATGCGGACCTAAGCCAAGGCTGGCTAACCCATCAGCACGCGACGGTTGCCGGCAAGCCCGCGTTCCTGATCCGCGTGTCCTTTACCGGTGAACTGGGATGGGAAGTCCATGCCCAGAACGAGGATATGCCCGCGATCTACCAGGCGATCATTGATGCAGGCGCCAAGCCCTTCGGCATGTGGGCGCTGAACAGCCTGCGGATCGAGAAAGGCTATCGCGCGTGGAAGGGCGATCTATCCACCGATTACAGCCTGTTCGAAGGTGGGCTGGATCGTTTCGTAAAGCTGGATAAGCCTCAGGACTTTATCGGCAAGGCCGCCCTGATGGCCGAAAAACAGCAAGGCTCGAAGAAGCGCTTCGTGACGCTGCTGGTTGATGCCGGAGATTGCGACGCGCCCTACATGTCCTGCCTGTGGCATGGCGATGAGATCGTGGGGGAAACCACCTCTGGCGCGTGGGGTTATCGGGTGAATGCCTCGGTTGCGCTTGGCATGGTGCGGGCTGATCTGGCGGTGCCGGGCACCGAACTGGAAGTGGAGATCTACGGCGAGAAATGCCGCGCCGTGGTGCAGGAAGATCGCCCGCTGTGGGATCCGGAAAACGAAAGGTTGCGTACTTGACGCAGATCACCCTTCTGGACGGGTCCATCGGGCAGGAGCTGGTGCATCGCGCCGGGGCCCGTCCGACGCCGCTTTGGTCCACATCGGTGATGCTGGATCGGCCGGAGCTGGTGCGCGCCGTGCATGGCGACTACTTCGACGTGGGGGCGACCATCGCCACCACCAACACATATTGCGTTTTGCGCGACCGGTTGCGCCCAGAGGGGTTGGAAGATCACTTTGCCGATCTCATCGAAACGGCTCTGGCCGAGGCGGAAGCGGCGCGCGATGCGCATGGCGGCGGCCAGATTGCCGGGTCGCTTGGGCCGCTGCGCGCATCATACCGGCCTGACCTCTGCCCGCCTGAGGAGGAAGCCGCCGCAGCCTATGCAGAACATGTGCAGATGATGGAGCGGCGGGTTGATCTCTTTCTCATCGAAACGGTGTCCTCGATCCTTCAGGCGCGCGGGGCGCTGGCAGGCTGCGCCGGAACCAAACTACCGGTCTGGTTGTCGGTTTCGGTCGACGACGAGGACGGCACGCGATTGCGGTCGGGCGAAGCGCTTAGCGACCTGGCGCCGGTGGTGAAGGAATTCCAGCCAGACTCCCTGCTGGTCAACTGTTCCCGCCCCGAGGCGATCGCCGCAGCCCTGGACATCCTTACACCGCTCGGCCTGCCGACGGGGGCCTACGCCAATGGGTTCACCCGGATATCGGATGGCTTTTTAGAGGATCGCCCGACTGTGGATGCGCTGACCGCACGCAAGGATCTCGGCCCTGTTGAATACGCTGATTTCGCCATGGGTTGGGTTGATGCCGGGGCCACGATTGTCGGGGGCTGCTGCGAAGTTGGCCCCGCCCATATTGCCGAACTTGCCCGGCGGCTGACCGCCGCTGGCCACACGATCATCTAAGGAAAGTCAGATGTCCAAGATCCCATCCCATGCCCGTGTCGTCATTATCGGTGGTGGTGTGTCCGGTTGTTCGGTTGCCTATCACCTGGCAAAACTGGGCTGGAAAGACATCGTCCTGCTGGAACGCAAGGTCCTGACCTGCGGCACCACTTGGCACGCGGCGGGCCTTATCGGTCAGTTGCGCGGGAGCCAGAATGCCACCCGGCTGGCAAAGTATTCCGCCGATCTCTACGTGAAGCTGGAGGAAGAGACGGGCGTCGCGACGGGTATGCGGCAGAACGGGTCGATCACGGTTGCCCTGACCGAGCACAGGCACGAGGAAATCCTTCGTCAGGCGACACTCGCGCGGGCCTTTGACGTGGATGTGGCTGAAATCTCGCCCGAGCAAGTGAAGGAGATGTATCCGCATCTCAATGTCTCGGACGTTGTGGGCGCGGTACATCTGCCACTTGATGGCCAATGCGACCCGGCCAACATTGCCATGGCGCTGGCCAAGGGCGCCCGGATGCGCGGTGCGCAGGTGATCGAGGGCGTGAAGGTAACCGGTGTGACGCAGGCAAATGGCGCAGTCACCGGCGTCGATTGGGAAAGCGGTGGCGATGCCGGGCATATCGCTGCCGATCTGGTGGTGAACTGCGGCGGTATGTGGGGCCGAAACCTTGCGGCGGCTTCTGGCGTGACCCTGCCGCTTCATGCGTGCGAGCACTTCTATCTTGTGACCGAGGCGATCGAGGGTTTGAACCGTCTGCCAGTGCTGCGGGTGCCGGATGAATGTGCCTACTACAAGGAAGACGCGGGCAAAATGATGCTCGGCGCGTTTGAACCGAAGGCGAAGCCATGGGGCATGGACGGTATCTCTGAGGATTTCTGTTTTGACAGCCTGCCCGAGGATTTTGACCACTTTGAGCCTATCCTTGGCATGGCAATGAACCGTATGCCGATGTTCGAGACGGCGGGAATCCATACCTTCTTCAACGGGCCGGAAAGCTTTACCCCCGATGACCGCTACTATCTGGGTGAAGCGCCCGAGCTGAAGGGTTACTGGGTCGCGGCGGGGTATAACTCTATCGGGATCGTGTCATCGGGTGGTGCCGGGATGGCGCTGGCGCAGTGGATGGAAGATGGCGAGCCGCCCTTCGACCTTTGGGAGTCCGATATTCGCCGGGCGCAGCCGTTCCAGAAGAACCGCAGGTATCTGAAGGAACGGGTCAGCGAGACACTCGGTCTGCTCTATGCCGATCACTACCCCTATCGGCAAGTTGTCACCTCGCGCGGGGTGCGCCGGTCGCCGCTGCATGAGCACCTGAAGGCGCGCGGTGCCGTATTCGGGGAAATGGCCGGGTGGGAACGGGCCAACTGGTTCGCCTTTGACGGTCAGGAACGCGAATACCGCTACGACTGGAAAGGCCAGAACTGGTTTGCGAACCACAAGGCCGAACACATGGCGGTGCGCGAGGGCGTGGGCCTTTTCGACATGACCAGCTTCGGCAAGATCCGGGTCGAGGGGCGCGACGCGCTGGCCTATCTGCAACGGCTGTGCGGCGCCGATATGGATGTCGCGCCCGGCAAGATCGTCTACACTCAGATGCTGAACAAACGCGGTGGCATCGAATGCGATCTGACCGTAACCCGGCTGTCTGACACGGCCTTCTTCCTCATCGTGCCGGGGGCGACGCTTCAACGCGATCTCGCCTGGATGCGACGGCATCTGGGGGATGAGTTCGTTGTTATCACCGATGTGACGGCGGCAGAGGCGGTGCTGTGCGTCATGGGCCCGAAATCGCGTGATCTGATGCAGGCCGTCAGCCCCGATGATTTCTCGAACGAGGCGCATCCCTTCGGTATGGCGCGAGAGATCGAGATCGGTATGGGCCTGGCACGCGCGCATCGCGTGACTTACGTGGGCGAGCTTGGCTGGGAGATTTACGTGTCCTCCGACATGGCGGCCCATGTATTCGAGGCGCTGGAGGAAGCTGGCGCCGGAATGGGCCTGAAGCTGTGCGGTCTGCACACGCTGGATTCTTGCCGCACCGAAAAGGCGTTCCGCCACTTTGGTCATGACATCACAGATGAGGATCATGTGCTGGAGGCGGGGCTTGGCTTTGCGGTCAAGACCGACAAGGGTGACTTCATTGGGCGCGAGGCTGTGCTGAAAAAGCGTGAAGAGGGATTGCAGCGGCGGCTGGTACAGATCCTGCTGGAAGATCCTGAACCGATGCTGTTCCACAACGAGGCGGTGATCCGGGACGGCAAGATGGTCAGCTATCTGACCTCTGGCAATTACGGCCACTATCTGGGCGCGGCTGTGGGGCTTGGCTATGTGCCCTGCGAAGGGGAAAGCGCGGCAGATGTGCTGGCATCGTCCTACGAGATCGAGATCGCGGGTAAGCGGCACAAGGCGATTGCCAGCCTGAAACCGATGTATGACCCCAAGGCCGAACGGGTGAAGGCATGACACTGGCCGCCCGCCACGACCGCTTTGCGGCGCTGCATGGCTCGGGCTGCTTCGTGATCCCGAACCCATGGGATATCGGGTCTGCCCGGATGATGGCGGCCATGGGCGCGCAGGCGCTTGCCACGTCCTCGGCGGCGCAGGCCTTTACGCTTGGACGGCCCGACATGGGCACAATCACGCAGGACGAGGCGCTGGCCCATGCGGAAGATATCGTCGCGGCGACTGGCCTGCCGGTATCGGGTGACTTTGAGAACGGCTTTGCCGATGACCCAGACGGCGTAGCCGAAACCATCCGGTTGGCGGCAGAGGCGGGCCTTTCGGGCTGCGGCATTGAAGATACGCAAATGGTGGCGGGCAATCCCTCATACGGGTTCGATCTGGCGGTAGAGCGTATCCGAGCAGCGGCCTCTGCTGCACGCGGTCTTGGCCGGCCCTTCGTGCTGGTTGCGCGCGCCGATGGTGTGATTAACGGAAGCTACGACCTGGCCGAGGGTATCCGCCGGCTGCAGGCGTTCGAGGCCGCGGGGGCCGGTTGTCTCTACCTGCCCGGCCCGCCGGGCAAGGCGGAGCTGGCGCAAGTGCTGGCCTCGGTCACGGCCCCGGTCAATGCGCTTGCCGCCGGGCCCTTTAAGAACCTGACCGTGGCCGAGCTGGCCGCCATGGGCGTGCGCCGGATTTCTACCGGCAGCCAGATCGCCCGCGTGACCCATGCCGCGATCCGCGATTGCATGACCGCAATGCTGACAGATGGACATTTCGAGCCGCTGAAACGCGCGGCCTCGGGTAACGATATCGACTTTCTGCTGAACGAAGGAGTGGAAGATGGAAGAGGCAAGTGAAACGCAATCGCGTGGTCGCCGTTCAGGTGGCCGTGCGGCCCGCAAGGCCCTTCGTTCGGCGCCGCCCGCCGAAAGCGCCCGGTCCGTTCGGCCTGGTATGCCCGGCGGCGTGTACAAGCCGCTGACCGATGAGGGCATCGAGCGGATTCACAGGGCCGCCCTGACAGCGCTGGAAACCATTGGTCTGTCCGGTGCACCTGCCTCGGGAATCGAGATTCTGACCGGCGCGGGCGCAATTCTTGGCGATGACGGCAGGCTGCGGTTCCCGGCGGCTTTGGTCGAGGATGCCTTGGCCATGGCTGCGCGCGACATCACCCTGTGTGCGCGTGATCCGAAGTTTGACCTGAACCTGTCCGGCACCAACACGCATTTCGGAACGGCAGGGGCGGCCGTGCATCTGGTCGATGTGGAAACCAATAGCTACCGCGAATCCACCGCGCAGGATCTGCATGACGCGGCCCGGATCACGCAGGCACTGGATAATATCCACTTCTTCCAGCGCCCCATGGTCTGCCGGGATATTCCCGACAACCTGGATATGGACCTGAACACGATCTACGGTGCGGTTGCCGGTACGACCAAGCATATCGGCACCTCGTTTTCCGACCCGTCGCATGTCGAGAAATGCTTTGAGCTGATCTACATGCTGGCGGGGGGTGAAGCGGCCTATCGAGAACGGCCCTTTATCTCGAACTCCAATTGCTTCGTCGTGCCGCCCATGACCTTCGCAACCGAAAGCTGCGAGACGATGGAGGCGTGTATTCGTGGCGGGATGCCGATCCTGTTGCTGTCTGCCGGGATGGCTGGGGCGACGGCGCCCTCGACCATTGCAGGCGCTATTACTCAGGCCGTTGCCGAATGCCTGGCGGGCCTGGTCTATGTGAATGCCATCGCGCCGGGTCATCCGGCGATCATGGGCACCTGGCCCTTCGGGCTGGACCTGCGCACCGGAGCCATGTCTATCGGGTCTGGCGAGCAGGCGCTGCTGACGGCGGGTTGCGCGCAGATGCACCAGTTCTATGGCCTGCCCGGCGGCTCTGCCGCGGGGGCATCGGACAGCAAGCTTCCAGACATGCAGGCCGGTTGGGAACAGATGTGTTCCAACGTCATGGCGGGGCTGTCCGGCGTCAACATGATCTACGAGGCGGCGGGGATGCATGCCTCACTGCTCGGCTTCTGTCATGAATCGCTTATCCTAAGCGAGGATTTGATCGGTCAGGCAATGCGGTGTGTGCGCGGGATCGAGGTGGATGACGAAACGCTGGCGCTCGACCAGATGGCAGAGGTCTGTCTTGGCGGGCCTGGGCACTACCTGGGCACTGATCGGACCTTGGCGCGGATGGAATCAGATTTCGTTTATCCCAAGCTCGGCAACCGGATGAGCCCCAAGGAATGGGCTGAAGCTGGCAAGCCGATGCTGCTGGAAACCGCGACTGCCAAGAAGAAGGCGATCCTTGCCAATGCGCCGAACCTGATATCGCCCGAGGTCGATGCCGCGGTCCGTGCCAAGTTCAATATCGTCATCTGACCCGCGGCCTTGCCCTTTGCCTGCCCCTGCGCAACGCTGCCGGGGCAGGACGGCAAGGAGGGGTCAGCCATGGCGAAGGTGCTTTATGAAAAAGACGGTCGGATCGGTCGTATCACCCTGAACCGGCCCGAGGTCATGAATGCCATAGATGACGATCTGCCCGGCGAGCTGGCGGCTGCCGTGGCAGAAGCCGACCATGACCGGGACGTGCATGTCATGGTCCTGTCGGGTGCGGGCAAGGCGTTTTGCGCGGGCTATGATCTGGCCCACTACGCGCAAGATCCCGATAACAAGATCACGCAAGAGATGCCTTGGGATCCGATTCAGGATTTCCAATTCATGTGGGCCAATACGCAGGCCTTCATGTCGCTCTTTCGGGCGATGAAACCGGTGATCTGCAAGGTGCATGGCTTTGCCGTCGCGGGTGGATCGGACATCGCGCTGTGTGCGGATTTGACGATCATGGGGGACACGGCGCAGATCGGGTACATGCCGACGCGGGTTTGGGGATGCCCGACGACTGCGATGTGGGTGCATCGGCTGGGGCCGGAACAGGCCAAGCGGATGCTGTTCACCGGCGACAAGATCAGCGGGGTTGAGGCCGCCCGGATTGGGTTGGTGCTGAAATCCGTCCCCGATGACCGGCTTGATGACGAAGTAGAGGCATTGGCCGGCCGCATGGCGACAGTGCCGATCAACCAGCTGGCCATGCAGAAGATGGTGATCAATTCGGCGGTCGAGGAACAGATCACCCGCACACAGCGCTTGGCGACAGTGTTTGACGGGATCACCCGCCATTCGCCCGAGGGGCTGAACTTCAAGGCCCGGTCGGAAGCGGTCGGATGGAAACAGGCGGTGCGCGAACGCGACATGGGTACGTTTGACTGGACGCTCAACCGCCCGATCAACCCCGAAAGCTAGGGGTGATAGGCCGCGTCCCGTTGCCAGCCGTCGAAGCCAGATTGCATGACAACCACATTGGTGCGCCCTGCCACGCGGAGGGCAAAGGTCGCCTGCGAGGACCGCGCGCCGGTGTTGCAGAACAGGATGGTCATCCGGTCCTCGGGGATCTCGTCGATCCGGTCCAGAACCTCGCGCCATTCGATATGGATTGCGCCGGGGATGGTGGCCTCGGCATGTTGCGCGGCACTGCGGGTGTCGACGAAGAGCGCGTTTTCGAACACGGTCTGGTCGATCTGCTGCGGAAGGATGATGCCAGCGGTTTCTTCCGCGAACATCAGGTAATCCTGCATCGCCTCGATCGCGGCCTCTTGTTGCGCGAGGGCTGGTGATGAGAGAGACAGGCAAAGAACGCCAGCGGCGATGGCAGATCTGGGTGACATGACATTCCTCCTGTCGGGAATCGTGGCGCAGAACCGGTAAGGCACGCAAGCCTTCAGGGGTCACTTTGTTGGTGTGGCGGTAAACATAACCTGCCCGCGTGGCAGCAAGGTTTCGGATCGGTTCAGGCTCCAGCCGGTGTCCAGAGCAATTTGCTCGATATCTTCCGCCAGCAGATGATAGGGCGCCTTCGCTCTATGCGTCACAACCCCGTCGCGTTGCCGGAACGGCAGGGCGGCCAAGGTCAGATCAGGGGCAAGGAACACTGTGAACAGCAGCTTTTCCAACATTGGAAAGTCGCGCAAATTGGTCAGGGCGGTTTGCAGGCGGGCCAACCCGAGATGCGGGAAGACCGCGAAGGCGATGGCATGGGTGATGACCGGAGGAACGCCGGGGAAGGTGAAGTCCCTATCGAGGATCAGGTGATCAAGCGGCAGCCGTGCGGGATCGGCCAGTTCTGCCGCGTGGCCCGCAAGCATGATCTCGCGCGAGGCATCCGTGGCCCAGTAGTGGCCGGGCTCCAGGTATTCGACCGCCTTGCAGCCAAGCCTTAGCGACCCTGCTCCGATATCCAGAAGGTGATGGTTGGGCCTTAGCCCAGCTTCCAGCAGAACGGCCATTTGCACCCGGCCGGTTTCGTCCCACCGGCCGCCAACGATATCGCGGTGACGCCCTGCCGCGAGCGCCTTGTCATAGAACCCGGCTGCCTCATAAGGCGATTCAAGGCCGGGGAATGTGGGGGGCAGAGAACCCGGATCAGAAATCGAGGTTCTCCACGCTCAGCGCGTTTTGCTGGATGAATTCGCGGCGCGGTTCCACCACGTCGCCCATCAGCTTGGTGAAGATATCATCGGCCTCGACCATATCGTCGACCTTAACCTGCAACAGCGTCCGCGCCTCGGGGTCCAGGGTTGTTTCCCACAGCTGATCGGGGTTCATTTCGCCAAGGCCCTTGTAGCGTTGCAGCGTCAGACCCTTTTCGCCTTCGGTCAGGATCGCCTCCAGCAGATCCATGGGCCCGTGCACAATGGTTTCGCGGTCCTTGCGGGACAGGTTGGCCGGGTCGCGATAGACGTCGCGGGTTTGCTTTGAAACCTCGGAAAGCTTTCGTGCCTCGCCCGAGCGAAGAACAGCGCCGTCAAGCGTGCGGATCTCTTCGACCCCGCGCAGGACGCGGGACAGGCGAATGCCGTGATCCTGAGTGATCCGGCCCTGCCAACCGCGTTCATATTCCAGCGCCACCTTGTCCAGCCGCGCGGCCACGTCATCGGCGACGCGCTGAAGGTCGGCATCGGCACGGCCCGGATCGAAGGCCCCGGCAATGGCAGCCTGTTCCAGAATGCGGCGAGGGTAATGGGTCGGAAACGCCTCCAGCACGCGCTTGAAGCTGCGCGCACCTTCGACCACGCGGGCCAGATCCTGCCCGGCGATCTCTTCGCCCGATTTCAGGCGCAGTACGGTGCCATCAATACCCATCTGGATCAGGTAGTCCTCAAGCGCGGACTGATCCTTGAGGTAAACTTCGGACCGGCCCCGCGCGACTTTGTAAAGCGGCGGTTGCGCGATGTAGAGATAGCCGCCCTCGATGATTTCCGGCATCTGCCGGAAGAAGAAGGTCAGCAGAAGCGTGCGGATATGCGCGCCGTCCACATCGGCATCGGTCATGATGACGATCTTGTGGTAACGCAGCTTGGCGATGTTGAATTCGTCCCGGCCAATGCCGGTGCCAAGCGCGGTAATCAGCGTGCCAATTTCCTGGCTGCCAAGCATCCGGTCAAACCGCGCGCGCTCCACGTTCAGGATCTTGCCGCGCAGGGGCAGAACGGCCTGATTGTGGCGTGACCGGCCCTGCTTGGCCGACCCGCCAGCGCTGTCGCCCTCGACCAGGAAGATTTCGGACTTTGCGGGATCCTTTTCCTGACAATCGGCCAGCTTGCCGGGCAGTGACGCCACATCCATTGCCGTCTTGCGCCGGGTCAGCTCGCGGGCTTTGCGGGCGGCTTCACGCGCCAGTGCGGCCTCGATGATCTTGCTGACGATGGTTTTGGCTTCGTTGGGATGTTCTTCGAACCATTCCTGAAGCTTTTCATTCATCAAGCCTTCAACGGCGGGCCGAACCTCTGACGAGACCAGCTTGTCCTTGGTCTGGCTGCTGAACTTGGGGTCGGGCACCTTCACGGACAGCACACAGGTCAGTCCCTCGCGCGCGTCGTCGCCGGTGAAGTTGACCTTCTCTTTCTTAGCGATGCCGGTCGAGTTGGCATAAAGGTTGATCGTCCGCGTCAGCGCGCCCCGGAAGCCCGCAAGATGGGTGCCGCCATCGCGCTGCGGGATGTTGTTGGTAAAGGGCAGAACCGTTTCGTGATAGCTGTCATTCCACCACAGCGCCGCCTCGATTTCGATATCGTCGCGAGTGCCGGTAATGAAAATTGGTTCTTCCATCGCGGAATGCTTGGATCTGTCCAGGTAACGGACGAATTCCTTGACGCCACCTTCGTAGAAAAGTTCCGACCGCAGGGGTTCCGCCGGGCGCATATCTTGCAGAATGATGCGCACCCCGGAGTTCAGGAACGCGAGTTCCCGCAGGCGATTTTCGAGCGTCTTGAAGACATATTCGAGGTTCGAAAACGTGCTGGTCGAGGCCATGAAGCGCACCTCGGTGCCCTTTTCGCCATTCGCGTCGCCGACGACTTCCAGATGTTTTACGGTGTCGCCGCGTTCAAACCGGGCGTGATGTTCCTTGCCATCGCGCCAGATCCGCAAATCGAGCCAGTCTGACAGCGCGTTCACAACGGAAACGCCCACACCGTGCAGGCCGCCCGAGACCTTGTAGGCGTTGTCGTCGAACTTACCGCCAGCATGAAGCTGGGTCATGATGACCTCTGCCGCGCTGACGCCTTCTTCCTCGTGGATACCCACGGGAATGCCGCGCCCGTTGTCGCGGACCGACACGGAACTATCCGCGTGAATCGTGACCGTAACGGCATCAGCATGACCGGCCAAAGCCTCGTCAATGCCGTTGTCCACGACTTCATACACCATGTGGTGTAGACCGGAACCGTCGTCCGTATCCCCGATATACATACCGGGGCGTTTTCGGACGGCCTCCAACCCTTTGAGAACCTTGATGGAATCCGCACCGTATTCGGTGGGTGCCTGCGCGTTTTCGGCCATGGATGACCCCTGTTTTTCTTGTCTACTTCTTATACGTGCCACGGTGGGGAATGTCACGGGTCTGACACAATATTTAGGGGGCGAGCGACAAGTTGTGGGAAAGCAGTGAATGATATATACCGACATATGTCGGTAGAATCACTGAGGTAATCATGCGGGTCAGGAAAACTGCCCAGGACAGGGCTGGGGATATTCTTGTTGCAGCCCTCGGGCTGTTTCAAAGGCATGGCTATGCAGAGGTTCAGATCGAGCATATCCGGGCCGCAACGGGTCTCTCACGCGGCGGATTCTATCACCACTTCGGGTCCAAGGCGGCGGTTCTTCAAGCACTGGTCGACCAGGAGCAAAGCGCGCTGGCCAAGGCTGCGGGCCCCGATCTGCTGGCCCTTCTGCGGATCGGTTCTGGCTACCGGACCGCTCCGCCGGGAGTAGAGGCCAGCCTGTCGGTGCCAGAAGATGTCACGCTATATCTTGGCTATCTTGAACGCGCGCAGGACAGCCACCTTGCCCCCCTCATCGAAGAGGCCCTGCAACGGGGCGGTGATTTGCCAATGCCAGCACCCCATGCGGCGCAAATCTTTTTGGCAGTCAATCATCGGATCACCCGACAGGTTTTAACCGGCGCATGGACGAGGGGCGAGGCTCTTTCCTTCACACGAAGTGCCCTCTTGGGGTGCGAGGCCATGTTGCATCGCCCCGGCCTTTTCGCCCCGGCTCTGGACGCACTGGAGGATGGGGATTGAGCGTCGCTGCCCCCTTTCTTGCGCTCACTTTCCTGATCTCGCTTATTGCCTTTGCAGGCATCTACAAGATCCCCGGCGCACAAACGCCAGAGTCTCCGCGCGGGCTTCCCGTCTGGCTGCTGGCCGTCTGGGGGCCGTCATTGGCTGCTATTGTCCTTACCGCTCGGTCCGGTGAATTGGCTGACTTGCTGGCGCGTGTGGTTATGCTCTCAGGCGTGCCTGCCCCTGTCTGGGCCATGGCGTTCTCTCCGGTTGCTGCCCTCGCCCTGGTTGTTCATCGCCATGGCGGTATCCCGCAGGCCCATGTTCTGACGAATGGCGTTATCGCCAAACTGGTGCTGCTGAACCTTGTTCTTGGTCCTCTTGGAGAAGAACTTGGTTGGCGCGGTGTCTTGCAGCCCGAACTTGCCGATCAGGTGGGGTGGGTCGCAGGATCACTGGTGGTTGGCGCAATCTGGTTTGCCTGGCATCTGCCGCTGTGGCTGGTGGATTCCCCTCAGTCGGAAATCCCAATTCCCCTCTTTGGGGCACATGTGATGGCCTATGCTGTAATCTTGGGGGCCATGACCCATCTTAGCCCCTCGCTTGCACCGGCGATCCTCTTTCATCTTTGGGTGAACGTTGCGGCGGGGCTGGCATTGCTTGGCGGTTTGGGAACATCCGCAAGCTATTTCCGGGCAACGTTGCTGCCCTACTGGGGTATCGCGTTTGCTGCCACCGCATGGGTGTTGGCATTGGGCTAGGTCAGGGCAATAATTACCGCCACCCCGATCAGCAGGCTACCCGCAATCCGGTTGGTGGTCGCCAGCGCGCCAGGCGACGTGATCAGCCGCCGCGCCCGGTCCACGAAACTGGCAAACATCAGGTTGCCCGCCACAGGTACTCCCATGGAAATGGCGGCAATCACCACGATATCGGAGCTTGTTAGGGCGGTCAGATCGAAAAAGCCCGGTAGCATCCCCATGTAAAACAAAACCGCCTTGGGATTGGCGAGAATCGCGGCAAGCCCGGCCACGAAGCCGGCCCACGCCCCTTTGCGATTCAGGCGGCTGTCAGCTTCGATACCCCGATCCGCGTGGCGAATGATCAACAGCCCCATCAGCGCAAATACAGCAACCGCCAGCCAACGCAGGGCCACCATGATGCCGGTATAGGTTTGCACGACCCAGCTAAGGCCCAGGATGGCCAGCAGGCTCCACGCCACATCACCTAGCGCGACGCCCAGGATCAAGGGCACAGCCGCCGTCACCCCATGCGCCAGCGTGCGCGCAGCCAGCGCCAGCCAGACCGGGCCGGGTGTCA
The DNA here is from genome assembly GCF_050896395.1 of Nioella aestuarii. NCBI lineage: Bacteria > Pseudomonadati > Pseudomonadota > Alphaproteobacteria > Rhodobacterales > Paracoccaceae > Nioella > Nioella aestuarii. The sequence goes on from NZ_JBPBBA010000007.1 coordinate 90,870, forward strand.
GGAACAGCACGAAAAGCGCCCCGGCATAAAGCGCGGCTTGCGCGAAGGTCAGCGTCATGGGTGCCTCTTAGAACAAGGGGCCGCAGAGGTCGATCTCAGCGGTTTCATCCCATTGCGTAGATCCGAGCGGCAACACCATCAAGCTTTCGATTGTACCGGTAACAACATCGCAGGGCGCGTGGTTTTTCCATGAGACATAAGTCAACCGATTGGGCTGGTTGCGAAAGCCAAGCGGTGCATAGAGACCGGGATGGCCAAAGAGCATGGCAAAACTTGAGACGGTGTCTTTGGCGGTCTCGATCGCCTGCCGCATCAGGGCGCTGCCCATCCCGTTTCCCTGATGGTTGGGGTGCACCGCCACCTCGCCGATCGCGGCGATGGTGAGGGGCGTGGTGCCTGCCCGAATTGCGCGCAATTGCACGCCAACATGGCCGATCACTTGGCCCTCTTGCCAGCCAACGACACGAACATGATGGCGCATCTTGTGAAAGGATCGCCCTTCATACTGCGCCCCGGCCCCAAACGCTGTGTCCATTAGCGTCCCGATGGCGGCATCGGTCGCCGTGGACAGCGCGTGTTCTGGGATCACCTCAATTTGCATCGGGAAGTCTCAGGCTGCCATCGTCATTCAGCGGCCAGAAAGGGTTCATCGCCAGTTCCCATACATGCCCGTCAGGGTCCGCGAAATAGCCCGAGTACCCGCCCCAAAACACCTTTTCCGGGGCTTTCAATGCCGTTGCCCCCGCTGACAGGGCCGTTGCATAGGCGGTATCAACCTCTGCCTCGGTCGCAAAGTTCTGGGCTAGTGTTGCCGCCCCGGTGCCTAGCGCCGCATTGGGTCGCCCCTGATCCTTTGCCAAAGCCTCCATCCCGAACAATCCGAAGACGAAACCATTGGCCTGATAGAAGGTCACCGCGTCCTGGCTCTCGGGATGCATCTGCCAGCCAAGGGCCGCGTAGAAAGCGCGCGACCGGGCCATGTCAGCGACGCCGAGGGTGACAAGGGTGATGCGTTGCGGTGTCATGTAGACCTCTTCGATTCACGGACAGCGGATTGCCCGTCCGTTTCCGTAATCTCGAACGCCTGCGCCCGGTCGCCCAGTTCGGCAAATAACTCCGGCCCCGTGCCGGTCATCCAGGCCTGCCCGCCAAGGGCGCAGATCTCGTCGAACAGCGATGCCCGGCGGCCCGCGTCCAGATGTGCCGCGACCTCATCCAACAGCACCAAGGGTGCGGTTCCGGTTCCGGCCTTCAGCGCGCGGGCATTGGCAAGGATCAACGAGATCAGAAGCGCCTTCTGTTCGCCGGTGGAACAAAGCCGCGCTTCGGTCTCTTTCACCGCATAGATTGCGCCAAGGTCGCTGCGATGCGGGCCGATCAGGCTGCGTCCTGCCGCCAAGTCGCGTGGGCGGGACTGCATATGCGCAGTGGCAAAATCATCTGCGGTTGTCAGCCCCTCGCTGCCCGCGCTTTCAATCAGGGACAGCTCGGCCACCGGAAAGGCGGTCTCTGCCCCATCCTGCGCCGCTGCAAGCCGCGCAATCGCGTCCACGCGGTGCCTGACAATGCGCGCCGCCGCTTCGGCCATCTGCGCCTCAATCGCCTCGTACCACATGGCGTCGCGCACCATATCCTTCAGCAACCGGTTGCGTTCGCGCATGGCTTTTTCGTGCGTCAGGACCGCTTCGCCGTGATCCGGAAAAAAACTCATGGTCATCCGGTCGAGAAACCGTCGCCGCCCCTCGGCCCCTTCGATCCACAGGCGGTCCTGTGCCGGGATCAGCCAGACGATCCGCGCAAGCCCCGCCAGCGCAAGCTGCGGCTCGGGTTTGCCGTCGATGCGCAAGCTGCGGGACTGCCCCGCCTCGGCCCCCATCTCAAGCTCATGAAACCGGCCACCGGTGATCAGCTCGGCCTTGATCTTCCAACCAAGCGCTTCGGGCCTGCGCGCTATTTCCTCAGCCGCTGCTCGGCGCAATCCGCGCCCGGGCGACAGAAGGGATACGGCCTCAAGAATATTCGTCTTGCCCGCACCATTGGGCCCGAAGAGCGCGACCGGGCGCCCATCAAGCTCCATCGCCGCCCGCCTGTGCGATCGGAAATGCGAGAGGCTCAGCGCCCGCACATAAGTGCCCGCCATGCGCCTCTCCTTCTTCTTGGGTCAATTACTGCCGCCGGAGGCAACCGCAGTTACACCCGCATCGGCATCACGACATACACGGCGCTTGTGTCATTGCCTTCCCGCATAAGGGTTGGGTCGCCGGAGGAGTTGAACAGGAACACCGCGTTTTCTCGGTCCACCTGGCTGGCAATCTCCAGCAGGTATTTCGCGTTGAACCCGATCTCCAGCTTCTCGTCGCCATAGGCCACGGCAAGTTCTTCCTCTGCCGCACCGCTATCGGGCGCATTCACGGACAGGATCAGCCGGTCTTCGTCCAGCGACAGCTTCACCGCGCGCGACCGTTCGGATGACACGGTTGCCACACGATCCACTGCTTTGGCGAATTCGCTGGCGTCCACTTCCATCCGGCGGGTGTTGCCCATCGGGATCACGCGCGTGTAGTCGGGGAAGGTGCCGTCAATGACCTTGGAGGTCAGGGTGATATCGGGGGTGGCAAACCGCACCTTGGTTTCCGACACTGAAACGGCAATCGTCATCTCGTCATCGTCCAGAAGCTTGCGCAGTTCACCCACCGTTTTGCGGGGCACGATCACGCCGGGCATTCCGTCGGCACCACTGGGCAGTGGCATGTCCACGCGCGCCAATCTGTGGCCGTCGGTCGCCACGCAACGCAATGCCGGGCCATCTTCGCCCTGGGCCACATGCATGTAGACACCGTTGAGGTAATAGCGCGTTTCCTCTGTCGAGATCGCGAACTTGGACTTGTCGAAAAGCCTGCGCAGATCGGGCGCCTTGGCCGAGAAATTTGCGCTGTATTCCGAAGAGGTCATGACGGGGAAGTCTTCGCGCGGCAGCGTCGCCAGCTGGAAGGAGGAGCGGCCTGCGTTCACTTCCAATCGGCCGGATGTGCCGTCGTCGGAGAGCTGTACAAGGGCCCCGTCGGGCAGCTTGCGCACAATCTCATGCAGGGTCACGGCGGAAACGGTCGTCGCACCGGGGCGCTCGACCACGGCATTGGTCTTGTCCACCACCTCGATATCGAGGTCCGTCGCGCGGAAACTTGCGGTGTCGCCTTCCGCTTCGATCAGCACATTGGCCAGGATCGGGATAGTGTTGCGGCGTTCCACAACGGATTGAGCCTGCGATACGGCCTTAAGCAGTGCCGCGCGTTCGATACTGATTTTCATGTCCCTGGCTCCGACGGTATGCGGGGCGGCGAGGGTAGCCTGTCTGCCCGCAAGCACAAGTGTTTTTTCGAGTGTCCCTAATGCCGGGCCAAGGTCAATGGGGCGTGGGGAAAAAAACCGATAAAGAGCGGCGCGGCGCGGGAACTTAAGGGTTTCGCCGCCTTACGGCGACGACCCGCGGGGGGCTCTGCCCCCCCGCACCCCCCGGAGTATTTTCACCAAGAAGAAGGGAAGATCATGCCTCCAGCATCCGCCGCAGCAATTCCGCGTCTTCTGCAATCTGGCTGTCGATCGAGATCAGCTCCTCGATCTTGCGTACTCCGTGCAGGATCGTGGTGTGATCGCGCCCCCCGAACTTGCGCCCGATTTCGGGCAAGCTGCGGGTGGTCAGTTTCTTGCACAGATACATCGCCATCTGACGCGGCCGCGCGATGTTGCGGGCGCGGCTCGGGCTCATCAGATCGGACTGGCGCAGGTGGTAATGTTCGCAGGTCTTCTTGATGATTTCGTCCATAGTGACCTTGCGGTCAGAGGCGCGCAGGATGTCGGAAAGGCATTCCTGCGTCAGGTCCATGGTGATTTCACAACCGATGAGATCGGCAAAAGCGAAGAGCCGTGTCAACGCACCTTCCAGAACGCGGACATTGGACGAGATGCGGTGCGCGATGAATTCCAGCACACCGGCTGCGATCTTGAGATCGGGGGTGCGCTCTCGCTGCGCTTCGACCTTTTGCTGAAGGATCCCAAGCCGCAGCTCGTAGTCCGTGGGGTGCAGGTCGACGACAAGGCCGCACTGAAGCCGTGAGGCGATGCGGTTGTCGAGTTCTTCCATATCAACCGGGGCGCGGTCGCCCGAGATGATGATCTGCTTGCCCAGTTCCACCAGCGCATTGAACGTGTGGAAGAACTCTTCCTGCGTCGAATTCTTGCCGGCAATGAACTGCACGTCATCGACCATAAGCACGTCGATCGAGCGAAACACCTCTTTGAAGGACAGCGTGTCCTGATCGCGCAGCGCGCGGATGAAGCGGTACATGAACTGTTCCGCCGAAAGGTAGATGACCTTGAGATCGGGTTTGTTGTTGCGCAACTCCCACGCGATGGCGTGCATCAGGTGCGTCTTACCAAGGCCGACCCCGCCATAGAGGAAGAGGGGGTTGAACGAGACCGGTCCGCCCTCGGCCACGCGACGGGCGGCGGCATGGGCCAGCTCATTGGGCTTGCCGACGACGAAATCGGAGAAGGTGAAATTGGGGTTAAGGGCAGAATCGGGCAGGTCATGACCAGCTGAGCGAGGCGCAGCCGCACGCGGCGTGGACGAAGCCTTGGCAGAGTTGGTGGCGCGTGCCGGGGTCTGTGACCGCTCAGCCGAAGGGACCTTGCCTTGCGCGTCAACGGAAAACTCGATCCGGTCCACTTCGGCACCCGCAGACATCATGTGCCGCAGAATCATGTCCCCAAAATGCTGGGACACCCAGGTGCCGATGAAGCTGGTCGGAACGACAAGCTGCGCAGTGCGATCTTCGATTCCGTCAAATGCGATCGGCTCGATCCAAGCCGAGAAGTTGTTCTTTCCCACTGACTTCAGCAGTTCGCCCCGAACGTGTCCCCATTCGTCGTGTGTCATCCTGTTCCCTTCATTCTTAGAACACGGTCCTTTTGCGGACCTGTGCGGGCGATCCGTTTGCCGCCCTAACCCTTTGCCTTCACGATCCTCGATAAGCCTATGTCACCCTGCGCATGACTGATGCGGAAACCGCACCTTGCCCCGCCATGCGCACGGAAGGGAGATGACCGAAACCGGCCGATCAGACACCTTCAACTCGGCAAACCCGCGAGATCACCCGGCTCTGACGGCCGTGTGGTGATTCGTGCGAATATTCCCAGGTTGGAGGTCTCCGGACGTGCGCATTGGTGTCGGATTTGCTCCTCCAGGCCACTGACGCACCCTGCAATCGTGGTACAGAACCAACTGCACCAGATCGTCAGGTCTCAGGCGCGGTGATAGGGTCAATTCGTCCCCAAAGAGAGTTGCCCCTCAGCCTATCCGCGCCCGATGTCCCCCCAGACTATGTGAATCGCTAAGACCCAAGCTAGCGGGACTCTAGCGGCCCCCGCAACGAAACTTCGCGCTTGACTCTGACCTATCTGAAAACGAATCCCGCGGGCCCGATCTAAGGGCGCTGAGAACAAGGAAAATTCGAGGAACAAAAAAAGGCGCCCCCTAGGGACGCCTTGTTTTCAAGGTGTTGCCGCCTTGCCTCAGGCGCCGAGTGCTTTCACACGTGCGGACAGACGAGACATTTTGCGGGCAACAGTGTTCTTATGCAGAACGCCTTTTGTAACGCCACGCATCAGCTCGGGCTGAACGTCGCGCAGGGCGGCCTTTGCGGCCTCCTGATCGCCGGACGCGATGGCCTCTTCGGCTTTCCGCAGGTAGGTGCGAATGCGCGAACGGCGGGCTTTGTTGATGGCTGCGCGACGCTCGTTCTGACGAGCGCGTTTCTTGGCTTGAGGCGAATTTGCCATGTCTCGGTTCCCTTCGTGGGTTCAATGTCTAACTTTTAGCGCTGAAGGCCCACGACCAAGGGTTCGAAACCGGTCGACTCCGGCCAAAGCGGGCCTCACGCGCATGTCTGGCGGCGCTATTAGGCCAATCGTGTCGGAAAGGGAAGACCTAATGCGGTCAAGGCCGCTAGTCTGGTCTTAACATATCAACCGAGGGGAAACCGTGCAGCATCTTTCCAATCCGTTCCGAGGACAGGGCCTGTCCAACCTGTCCGACGCGCCTGCGCCCTCGACCGATGCCGAGGCTGTGGCCAGATTGTTGGCGCGATGCCCGGCCCATGCGGTCACGCCGCTCGCGTCTGCACCGGCATTGGCGGATCGTGCCGGGGTTGCTGCACTATGGGTCAAGGATGAGCGGGGTCGGATGGGGCTTGGCAGCTTCAAGGCGCTTGGCGCGGCCTACGTCATTGCCTGCGATGCTGTGGCAACGGGGGCAGAGGATCTGTCCAAAGCATTGGCGGGGCGGACTTATGTCACCGCCAGTGCGGGCAATCACGGCATGTCGGTAGCGGCAGGCGCCCGTGTTTTCGGGGCGAAGGCGATCGTTCATATCGCTGAAACTGTCCCGGAAAGCTTTGCCGAACGGTTGCGGGAAAAGGGGGCAGAGGTTGTGCGCGCTGGTGCGGAATACGAGGCCAGCATGGCGTTGGCTGCCGAATCCGCTCGGGTAAATGACTATATCTTGCTGTCCGACAGTTCCTGGCCAGGTTACATGGACCGCCCGCACCGGCTGATGGAAGGCTATCTTCAGATGGCCGCCGAAGCATTGGACGATTGCCCCGAACCACCCACACATGTCTTTCTCCAGGCAGGCGTCGGCGGACTTGCGGGCGCGGTCGCTGCTCTGGTGCGCAAGCGTTTGGGCGATTCCCCCCGTGTTGTGGTTGTGGAACCGGACGCCGCCCCCGCGATCTACGAATCGATCAAGGCGGGTGGCTTTGTAGCAACCTCCGGTCCGGTCTCGGCCATGGGGCGGCTCGACTGCAAGGAAGCGTCGCTGATCGCGCTGACGGGCCTGTCGCGGGATGCGGATGATTTTGTACTGATTACCGAAGAAGAGGCCGCCGATGCGCTGGCCCCGATGGCGGCGGAGGGGCTGGAAGGGTCTGAATCCGGCGTGGCAGGGGTTGCGGCGCTGTTGGCTGCGGGTCCGGGCGCGTTCGGCCTTGGACCAAACTCCTGCGTGCTGTGCTTCCTGTCGGAGGGGCCCGCATGACACGCGGTTTCCCCGAGGCCGAGTTCGCAGCCCGCGTCGCCCGTGCGCAAGGTTTGATGGCGGACCATGGTCTTGCGGCGCTGTTGCTGACCACTGAGCCGGAGGTTCGCTATTTCACCGGCTACATCACCCGCTTCTGGGAAAGCCCGACTCGGCCCTGGTTCGTGGTGCTGCCCGCCAGCGGCAAGCCGATTGCAGTGATCCCGGCCATCGGTGCCCCGGTTATGGCGCGCACATGGGTCGATGACATCCGCACATGGCGCGCGCCCGATTTGCACGATGACGGTGTGACCCTTCTGGCGGATACGCTGCGCGAGGTCGCGGGTGACGGTCCGGTCGGTGTGCCGATGGGTCATGAAACCCATTTGCGGATGCCGCTCGCGGATTATGACTGGCTTGGAACTTCGATGAATTTCGTTTCTGATCAGGGGATTATGCGGTCGCTTAGACTGGTCAAGTCCGAAGCTGAGATTGACAAGATCCGCACCGCCTGCGCCATCGCGGGCCGCGCCTTTGATCGGGTGGGGGAAATCGCTGCGCCGGGCGTGCCGCTGTCGCAGGTCTTCCGCCGGTTCCAGATGCTGTGTCTGGAGGAAGGGGCGGATTGGGTGCCCTATCTTGCCGGTGGCGCGGGGCCATTGGGGTATGATGACGTGATCTCGCCTGCATCCGATGCGCCGCTGGCGGCGGGGGATGTCTTGATGCTGGATACCGGAATGGTCTGGGACGGGTATTTCTGCGACTATGACCGGAATTTCGGGATCGGTGCAGTGGATGCACGTTGTCTTGAAGGGCACCGGAAGCTGATCGAAGCCGTTGATTGCGCAATGGAAATCGCGCGCCCCGGTGCGACTGCGGCGGAGCTGTTCCACGCGATGGACCGAATTCTGACCGGAGGCGCGGGCGGGTCGGAGGCAGGACGATATGGTCACGGGCTGGGGATGCAGCTGACGGAATGGCCCTCACTCATCCCTGATGACCATACGGTTCTGCAGCCCGGAATGGTGCTGACGCTGGAACCGGGGGTAGAGATAGCGGATGGGCAAATCCTTGTTCATGAAGAGAATATTGTCGTTCGGGACACCGGGCCAGAGCGGCTTTCACCCTTTGCGGCCCCTGATCTGAGGATCCTGTGATGCAGTTCACCTATGACCTCGCCCCGCAGCTTGGAACCCAAGCCACAATCGGACTGGTTACCTTGCAGTCCGATGAGACTATCGAACATGACATGCGGCGGATCTTCCCTTTGGATGGCGTGGCTTACTATGTCACCCGTGTGCCGAGCGGGACCGAGGTGACCAATGACACGCTGGCCGAGATGGAGGGCAATCTGACTGGCGCGGCATCCCTGTTTCCAGCGCCTACCCGGTTCGATGTGGTGGGCTACGGCTGCACATCCGGCACCTCAGTCATCGGTGCGGATGTGGTTGCGGATATGGTCAAAAAAGGCTGTGAAACGAAAGCAGTAACCGATCCATTGACGGGGCTGATCACAGCCTGCCAACACCTGGGAATTCAACGCCTAGCGGTGCTGTCGCCTTACGTGGCAGAGGTCAACAGCTCGCTCATTTCGGCGCTGGGCCGGGCCGGGATCGAGGTGGCGCTTTTGGGCACATTCAACGAAGAACGCGAGGAATTTGCTGCGCGGATCGCGCCAGACTCCATCGCGGATGCTGCGGAAACCCTTGCGAAACAAGGCGATTTCGACGCGCTGTTCCTGTCCTGCACCAATCTGCGCACGTTAGATGTGATCGACCGGATCGAGACCGCGACGGGCCTGCCGGTGCTGTCTTCGAACCAGGTTATGGGTTGGCATATGGCCCGTCTGGCGGGAGTGGACCCGCTGCAACGGTTCGGTCGCTTGATGCGCTGAAACCCCTGAAAAACTGGGGGGTGCCATCCGTAAGCCGGGCCTGCACCCCCTGCGCACCCACCCGTACATACGGAAGCGGCGTGTCACAAGGCGGTGTTAGCGGGCGCGGGCCTGTGCGAAGGACAGCAAGCGACGGCTTTGCTCATCCCAAAGGTGCAGCCTTGCATTGGCCAGACTTTCGCGGATCGTCATGCGATTTCGCCCCGCCAGTTCCGCATGATCGCGAAGCACCTCGGGTAGCCGATAGAACGGAATGCGGCTGTATAGGTGATGAACGTGGTGAATGCCGATATTGGCACTGAGCCATTGCAGAACGGCGGGCATCACGTAATGAGAGCTTCCGTTCAGGGCAGCGTCGTGCACCTGCCAGTTTTCCTCGGCGTCCCATTGGGTCGTTTCGAACTGGTGCTGGACGTAGAACAGCCACATGCCAGCAGTTGCCGCCAGCAGGGTCGAGGGCAGGAAGATCAGCAGAATGGGCATCACCCCGCCAAAATAGAGCATCAGCCCCAGACCGATCAGAATCGCTGCATTGGTGCCCATGGCGCTGATCCAGTATTTGGCACTGGCCATCAGGCCAAGCGGCAGGCGATTTTGCAGGAAGAACAGATAGCCCGGCCCAAGGCCGAACAGCACCACCGGGTTGCGGTAGAGCCGGTACATCAGACGACCCATGGGCGACAGCGCGCGATATTCCGCAACGGTCATCGTATGAACATCGCCGATGCCGCGCCGACCCAGATTGCCGGAATTGCTGTGATGGATCGAATGGGTGCGCCGCCACACGTCATAGGGTGTCAGCGTCAGCACACCCAGAACCCGGCCAAGCCAGTCGCTGACCGTGCGGTTGTTGAAAAACGCGCCGTGGCCGCAATCATGCTGGATGCAGAAAAGCCGCAGCAGGAAGGCCGCGTTGACCGAAGAGATCGCAAGGGTCAGCCAGTAGCTGATGGAGAGCGACCACCAGGCCAGCACCCAAAGTAACAGGAAAGGACCGATCGTGATGGCCAGCTCATACGAGCTGCGTACCGCGTTCGGTTCCCGATATTTCGCGAGGATCTTGATCCAGTCCCGTGCCGCGCGCTGTTCAGGCTGATGCCCGGTTCGTTCAGTGTGATCGGACATATGCCTGCATTTTCTTGTCTGTGTCCCTTGCCCCTTACACGAGGAATGGGGGTTCGCCTATGACACAATGTGATTTTGCCGCGAAAACACGCATAAGTTGTCCCGGACGGCGCAATTGACACTTGGGTAGGCCCCCGCTTGCGCGGGGATAACAGGGATCAGCGGTCGCGGAACTGGGCTTCGCGCTTTTCGAGGAAGGCGGCCATGCCTTCCTTCTGATCTTCGCTGGCGAACATCGAGTGGAACAGACGACGTTCGAATTTCAGCCCTTCGGCCAGCGTGGTTTCATAGCTGCGGTTCACCGCCTCTTTCGCGGCCATAGACGAGATCAGCGATTTCTCCGCGATCTTGGCTGCGGCGCCCATGGCTTCGTCCATCAGCTTCTTGGCTGGGACAACGCGGCTGACAAGGCCAGAACGTTCGGCTTCTTCCGCATCCATGAACCGGCCGGTCAGGTTCATATCCATGGCTTTCGACTTGCCGACAAAGCGGGTCAGGCGCTGACTGCCGCCCATGCCGGCGATGACGCCAAGGTTGATCTCGGGCTGGCCGAACTTGGCAGTGTCGCTGGCAATGATGAAATCGCAGGCCATCGCCAGTTCGCAACCGCCACCAAGCGCATAGCCGGACACGGCGGCAATGATCGGCTTGCGGATGCGGATCATCCGGTCGGATGCATCGGCGAAGAGATCTTCTGTGAAGACCTCGGTATAGCTTTTCTCCGACATCTCCTTGATGTCTGCCCCGGCGGCGAAGGCTTTTTCCGACCCCGTGATGACCACGCAGCGCACCTTGTCGTTCACGTCGGCGCTTTCCAGCGCATCGCAGAGCTCGGCCAGAAGCTTGGTGTTCAGCGCATTCAGCGCGTCAGGCCGGTTCAGTTTGATAAGGCAGATATGGTCTTCGATCTCGACGATCAGGGTCTCGTAGGCCATTCGGTCCGTCCCGGTATTGTTGTCCCTCGGATGCGAAGGGTTATCAGCCCCGTCGCGCGGTTCAAGCTATCTTTGACAGGAAGGGCAGTAGAAGCTGGATCGCCCTGACTGCACGATCCGGCGGATGGTTGCCGAACAGCCGGGGGTGGCGCAAGGGGCGCCTTCGCGGCCATAGACCTGAAAATTATGTTGAAAATAGCCCAGTTCGCCGTCGGTCTGGCGATGATCACGCAAGCTGGAGCCGCCTGCCTCAATGGCCTCTGACAGCACATCACGAATGATCGGTACCAGCGCCTCGCAACGTTGCGTTGCTATGCGGCCTGCCTGCCGTTTGGGCGAAATCTGTGCGCGGAAGAGCACTTCGCAGACGTAGATGTTGCCCAGGCCCGCTACGATTCGCTGATCCAGAAGGGCCGATTTGATCGGCATTTTGCGGTCTTTCAGCCGGGCCGCGAGGTAAGGTCCGTCGAAGGCATTGCCGAACGGTTCGGGACCGATCGCGGACAGCAGCGGGTGGGTGTCCTGCAGCGCCGTTTCCATCAGGTCCATCGCACCGAAGCGTCGGGGGTCGTTGAAGGTGATCCGCGCGCCGCCCTCCATATCCAGAACGACATGATCGTGTTTCTCGGGCGCGGGGTGGTCGTGGTGGAACTGGCCAGGCATATCGCGGCCCTGCGCGCCCGAGACCAGCATCCGACCCGACATGCCCAGATGGATCAGCAGGGTTTCACCGGTATCCAGGTCTGCGAGGATGTATTTCGACCGCCGCCGCAGCCGATCCACCCGCGCGCCGGTCAGCCGCGCGGCCATATCGGGCGGGAAGGGCCATCGCAGGTCGGGGCGGCGGATATCGGCTTTTCTGATGCGTTCCCCCTCCATCACGGGGGCCAGCCCGCGACGGACTGTCTCGACTTCGGGCAGTTCGGGCATGGCGGGCCTTTCCTTGAGGGGCGGCGCATTGTAACGCCACCGACAAGCCCTATAAGAAGGGAGAGTTTCTGGCGAGGGCAAGGCCCCCGGAAAGGATGAAAGATGAGCGACGACACCGGACGCACGACGCATTTCGGCTTTCAGACCGTGGCCGAGGACGAGAAGGCCGGGAAGGTCCATGGGGTCTTTACCAATGTCGCCTCGAAATATGACGTGATGAATGACGTGATGTCGGTCGGCATCCACCGGGTCTGGAAAGACGCGATGATGGATTGGCTGGCACCGCGCGACGGGGTGAAGCTGCTCGATGTGGCTGGTGGCACGGGCGATATTTCCTTCCGGTTCCTCAAGCGCGCGCCGGGGGCACATGCCACGGTTCTGGACATGACCGAATCGATGCTTATCGAGGGTCAGAAGCGGGCGGAAGCCGAGCAGATGGCGGAAAAGCTGGACTGGATCGTTGGCGATGCCATGGCGCTGCCCTTCGAGGATAACAGCTTTGATGTCTACACGATCAGTTTTGGCATCCGGAACGTGACCCGGATTGCCGATGCACTGTCAGAGGCATACCGGGTGCTGAAACCCGGCGGGCGGTTGATGGTGCTGGAATTCAGCCAGCTGCCGAACGAGGGGATGCAGAAGCTTTATGACCTCTATTCCTTCAACGTGATCCCTAAGATGGGCAAGCTGATTGCGAACGATGCCGACAGCTATCAGTATTTGGTGGAAAGTATCCGCAAGTTCCCCGATCAGGAAATCTTCGCCAGCATGATCCGCGAGGCAGGCTTCGACATGGTCAAGTACCGCAACCTGTCCATGGGCATCGCGGCGCTTCATTCCGGCTGGAAGATCTGAGATGCGCGGCCCCCACAACATCTGGCGGCTGGTCCGCACCGGCGCCACGTTCGAGCGCACGGGCGCCATGGCCGAAGCGCTAGAGGCCTTCGAGGCCCCGCGCAGCGTGCGTTTGGGTTTGCGCATTCTGGCCTGGCCGTTCAAATGGCTGGGGCTGAAAGGCGACACCAGCCTGCCGCCCTTGGTGCGCGCGCTTACGGCGCTTGGCCCGGCCTATATCAAGTTCGGCCAGATCCTTTCCACCCGCCCCGACGTGGTGGGCCCCGATCTGGCGCGGGAATTGCGGGTGTTGCAGGACAAGCTGCCGCCCTTTGACAGCGCCATTGCCAAGCGCACCATCGCGCATGAGCTTGAGATTTCAGTCGAGGAGCTGTTCACCGAGTTTTCCGAACCGGTTGCCGCGGCCTCGATCGCGCAAGTGCATCGGGCGCGGCTGCGTGACACCGGTCAGGAGGTGGCTGTAAAGGTGCTGCGCCCCGGCATCGAACGCGCCTTTCGCAAGGACATTGACGCTTTCTACCTGATGGCCAGCTGGATCGAGACGCTGTCGCCTGCATCCCGCCGGTTGCGGCCGCAGGACGTGATCGAGCATTTCGAGGGCGTCGTGATGCGGGAGCTGGACCTGCGCATCGAAAGCTCTGCCGCCGGGGAATTTGCCGCCCGAACCGAAGGGGATGAGGGCTTTACCGTTCCGGCGGTCAACTGGTTCCTGTGTTCGCGCCGGGTGATGATGCTGGACTGGGCCGAGGGCGTGTCCTTCAGCGATATCGACGCCATAGACGCTGCCGGCCATGAACGGAGGGCGCTGGCCGAGCGGGTGTTGCAGATGTTCCTGCGCCACGCGTTGCGTGACGGGTTCTTTCATGCCGACATGCATCAGGGCAACCTGAAGGTCGCGCCCAATGGCGATATCGTCGCTCTCGATTTCGGGATCATGGGGCGGCTGGATGAATATACCCGCCGGGTCTATGCCGAGATCCTGATGGGCTTTATCCGCCGCGATTACCGCCGCGTGGCCGAGGTGCATTTCGAAGCGGGATACGTGCCTGCTGACCGCGATATCGACGAGTTTGCGCAGGCGCTGCGCAGCGTGGGTGAACCCATTTTCGGAATGGATGCCAGCCGGATTTCCATGGCACGGCTGCTGTCCTACCTCTTTGAGGTAACGGAACAATTCGGGATGGAAACCCGGACCGAGCTGATCTTGCTTCAACGCACCATGGTGGTGGTTGAGGGCGTCGCCCGGTCATTGGACGAAAACATCAATATCTGGAGCACGGCGCGCCCGGTGGTGGAACAATACATCACCGAAAATATCGGCCCCAAGGCGATGGTGCGGGACCTTGTGCGCACGGCGATGGTGCTGTCCCGGTTTGGCCCGCGCCTGCCGCAGATGGCGCAGGACGCGTTGCTGGCCCGCGCCAACACGTTGCCGCCGCCGCGCCGGTCGCGCGTGGGGGAACGGCTGGGATATCTGGCGGGGGGTGTGTTGCTTGCCTTCGTGTCCGTCGCGGTCTGGGAGTTCTTGTTCTAGGTCCCGCGCGGTTTCGCAGGTTTCGGGATTAGCGGATGGACAGGCGGGCGGGGCTTTGGGATGGTCCGGGCGAGCTTTCCGCCAGAGTGATACCTGATGACGCATGATACGACCCGATCCGAGTTGACCGAAATGTTCATGGCCGGAGTGGCAGCCGCCGACCCGGTTGGGGCCGTGCAAGCCGCGCTGGCTACACGCCCGGTGGGGGTGCCAGAGGGCGGGACGCTGATCTTGCTGGCCATCGGCAAGGCGGCCAACGGAATGATGGAGGCCGCACGGGCAGCGGTGCCAAAGGGCGTCGCGACCCGTTGCCTGATCGTCACCAACTATGAAAACCACCGCGATATCGCGGGCGTTGCCTGTTACGGGGCGGGGCATCCTGTGCCGGATGGCAATGGTGTGATCGCTGGTCTGGCGGTGGAAAAGCTGCTGCATGAGGCGGGACCACAGGACGTGGTCTTGGCGCTTGTTTCGGGTGGCGGATCCGCCTTGTTGCCGGGGCCGGTCAAGGGCCTCGCTCTGGCCGAGAAGGCTGAGGTAAACCGGCTGTTGCTGGCCTCGGGGGCCGATATCGAGGAAACGAACATCATCCGGCAGGCACTATCGCGGTTCAAGGGCGGGGGGCTGTTGCGACTGGCGGCGCCTGCGCATGTCCGCAGCCTGATCCTGTCGGATGTGGTTGGCGATGATCTGCGGGTGATTGCCAGTGGCCCGACCGTGGGGCCGATTGCCGATCTCGCGACTGCGCGGAACGTGGCGCGGCGGCTTGGTATCTGGGACCGGATGCCTGAGGCGGCGCGGGTAGCGATGGAGCGGCAAGAGGCGCAAGACCCCCTGCCAAGGCCCGACGCCGAGTTGATCGGCTCAAACGCGCTCAGTGTTGCGGCGATGGCTGCCGCCGCCGCCCGGCCCGTTCGGGTCATAGATGATCCGCTGACCGGGTTGGTGACGGATGCGGCCGCCCGAATACTGGACATTGCCGCAGATACGCCCCACGGCACTGCGCTGCTTTTTGGGGGCGAAACCACGGTGATCCTGAATGGTGACGGGCGTGGTGGACGCAATCAGGAACTGGCGCTGCGGGTGGCGCTGTTGGCTGAGGAACGCGGCCTGTCTGGTGGTTGGCTGTTTCTGTCTGGCGGTACAGACGGGCGCGACGGGCCAACCGATGCGGCGGGCGGGATTGTGGATGCAGGTAGCCTGACCCGTATGCGCGCCGCAGGGGCCGATCCGCGTGCACATCTGGCCAATAGCGACAGCTATGCGGCACTAGCGGCCTCGGGCGATCTGTTGATGACCGGGGCCACCGGCACCAACGTGGCGGACCTACAGATTTTCGTGGTCAATTGAACCAAACGCCTGGCCAAACCGACAAAAAAGAGTCGGCGGATCGGAAATTTCCGGTCATACTAAGCCGCATTAGGTTTGTGCTTTTGGGAGACTGGACGTGGCGCGCCCCCGCGGCTTTATGGCTTACATTCTGCCGGTTTTTCTGACGGTTCTGTGTGGGCTATGCCTGCCCGGACTGGCTTGGGCAGAACGGGTTGCGCTGATCATCGGCAATTC
Source organism: Nioella aestuarii (assembly GCF_050896395.1). NCBI lineage: Bacteria > Pseudomonadati > Pseudomonadota > Alphaproteobacteria > Rhodobacterales > Paracoccaceae > Nioella > Nioella aestuarii. The sequence goes on from NZ_JBPBBA010000007.1 coordinate 106,781, forward strand.
CGAATACGCCTCCAGCCCGCTGATCAACCCTGTCAACGACGCCACCGACATGGCCGAGCGGTTGACCGAGATCGGCTTTCGGGTCCATGGCGACGGGCCGTTGCTGGATCAGGACCTGCATGGGATGCAGGTGGCGATCCGCGATTTTACCCGCAGCCTGAATCCCGGTGATCTCGCGGTATTTTACTTTGCGGGACACGGGGTGGAATACAAAGGCACCAATTACCTGATCCCCACCGATGATGAAGAGATTGCCTTTGCCGAGGATGTGCCGGACTGGGCCTATCCCGCTCCGCGCCTGCTTGAACGGCTGGCGGCGACCGGGGCCACCGGGGTGATCATCCTTGATGCCTGCCGTAACAACCCGCTGCCCGAACGCGGGGGCGGGCGTGACCTTGGGATCGGCCTGTCGGCAATGAATACGCCTGCGGGCGCATCCGCCTTCATCATGTATGCCGCCGCGCCCGGTCAGACATCCTCGGACGGTGAGGGGCGTAACGGGCTGTTTACCGGGGCGCTGTTACAGGCACTGGAGCGGCCCACACGGCGGATCGACGACATCATGTACGAGGTGTCCTTCGCGGTGCGCAACGCAACACAGGGTCGCCAGGTGCCATGGCTTGAATTCGCCTTTGCGGGAGAGATTCCGCCACAGTTTCAGATCGGCGACGGGCGCGAAGATACCAACGAGGTGCCGGTTCAGGTGGCCAACAGTCTGCCCAGTGAGGGCAAGCCCGGACGCGGGATCGAGAACGAGGGCGAGCCGCTTTATGGCGTGATCGAGCTGGCCGCGGGTCCGCCCGAAACCGCGCTGGCGCTGGATATGCTGGCCGGCGGGTACGAGGATGCGTCGCAGCTTGGCGGCAATTGCCACGGGTTCGTGGCCAGCAGCCCGGATTTCCAGCTCGACTGGCAGGCGGATGTCGGCCCCATTCGGCTCACAACGATCAGCGGTGAGGATACGGTTCTGGTTTTGAACACGCCGGGCGGAGACTGGTTGTGCCGGGGCACCGCGTCTGACGGATCGGCGCCCGTGGTCGCCCTGAGCGACCCGACCGAGGGCAGCTACCGCATATGGGTTGGCACCGAGAGAGAGCTGCCGATTGCCCCGGATGCCGAGCTGATTGTGGAGGCGCTGTTGCCCGAGCCCGAGGCGCCGCCGCTGCCGACGCCAGAGACGGAGGACGCCGCAGCCCCGATGCCGGAGCCGGTCACCGCCCCGGCGCAAGTCAACCCCGAGGCCACGATTGAACGGACCTTGGACTAAGACTTTTTTCCTGTCCGGTTCCGAAATGGGCCGGGCTGTCAGGGTAGGAAAGGATGAACGCTATGAGATCTTTGACCCTAGGGGCCGTTCTGTTGACGGCTGGTTTTTTTGCGGCGCCAGAGGCCGCGCAGGCACAGGAATTCTGCTCGGGCGACCGGGTGATGGGTGGGTGCGCCGTGTCGATCAGCGATTTCCCCTGGATGGTGTCGCTGAACCAGGCCAACGCCCGAAGCCGCTTTGACGGCCATTTCTGCGGCGGCACGGTGATTGCCGACCGGTGGGTGCTGACTGCTGCTCATTGCGTCGACAGCGTCGCGCCCAACAATCCGAACGGTCTGGAAATCTATGCCAACAGTTCCAGCCTTCAGGGTGGCGGCACCGCCTTTGATGTTTCGCGGGTCTTTGTACATGCGGGCTATCAGGGGGTTGGGATCAACGACATCGCCCTGCTGGAGATTGCGCGCCCGACGGGGATCACTCCGGTGCGCCTGTCGGATGCGGCGCTGGCCCCGGTGGTCGAACAGATCGGCGGGCAGACCGTGATCATCGGCTGGGGCCTGACCCCGCCGCCGCATATCGCACGTGGTCGGGGGCCGCTGACCCAGGCGGAACGCGCAACCTCTTCTCCGCCGTCGATGTGGGACACGTCGCAGGTGCTGCTTGGCGCGGCAGTGCCGATTGTTCACAACCAGCTGTGCTCCTCCAACGCCGGAAGCGGGGTGATCTGCGCCGGGTTCCAGGAGGCCGTGGCCGATGCCTGCCGAGGTGACAGCGGCGGACCGCTGCTTGGCTATGATCCGCAGGGCTATGTGCAGGTCGGGCTGGTATCGGGCGGCAACTACTGCCACCAGGATGGCGACCATTACGGCACCTATACCCGTGTTTCGGCCTTCAGTGACTGGATCGCGGCGACAATGGCTGGCGAAACCCCGCAGGTCGATCTGCGCCCGAGCGAGCCCAACTACAACCTGCCGCCAACCTTCGGAAGTGTGACCTTGTCGAGCGGCTTTGCCCCGGATCCTTACCTGCAACACCTGCTGGCGGGCGGGCTTCTGGAAGCCTCCAGCGCCGGTCAGGGCTGTGCCGGATACGTGGCAGAGGCACCTGATTTCCAGGTTTATTACCAAGGTGTTGGCGCGCCGCTGTCCTTCTCTGTCACTTCGCAGAGCGACACCAGCCTATTGATCAATGGGCCGGACGGGCAGTGGTATTGCGATGACAACGGGGCCGGTGGCATCAACCCAAGCCTCGTGTGGGGGGCTCCGCCACAGGGCCGCTACGACATATATGTCGGGACGCTGCAACACTATGATGAGGTGGGCTACCCCGAGGCGCAGCTGATTATTGGCGGTGGTGGCGCCGGGTCCGCTGGTGGTGCCGCCCCGGTGGATGACGGCAAGTAAGGCGACAAGACGGGGCGGGCCGTTAGCCGCGGCCCCCCTCAGATCGGATCGCGAACCGCCTGCACCAGCGAGGCGTTGACCTGCACGCCGCCGGGCATCGACAGCCAGATATCCCCGTTCACAATCTGCGCTTCTTCGATCCGGGCATAGCCCTGCGCCGGGCGCGTGTCGATCGGCTCATCATCCGAGAAATATTCGACGTGGAAGCCATAGACGCCATTTGGCAGCGGTTCCCCATCGCTTGTGACGCCCGCCCATGCAAAAGCGGTTTCCGTGGCCGGGATCGCAAGCCGTTGCAACGTTTGCCCATCCGCATCCGTCACCACCAGCTCCATCCGGTCCGCCAGCAAGTTTTCGGTCGCATAAAGCGTCAGGGGCTGCCCGTCGAAAGACATCGGCATCTCGGCCCGGGCATCCATGCCGATCCAGCCCGCGATCTGGCCCATGCTGGACAGCGCCATGCTGTCCTGAAGGCTGCCGAGCAGTTCATTGGTGCGCACCTGCTGTTCAACGCCCGAGAAGGTTGCCAGCTGCGTCGCGAATTCCGTCGACTCCATCGGGTTCAGCGGATCCTGGTTCTGCATCTGAGTGGTCAGCATGGTCAGGAATGTCTGAAAGTCGGAATTGATCATGGTACGATCTTCCGACCCTGCTGAGCCGGTGCTGGCGTACGCGATCTGGGATGTGGCAGCGACGTCCATGTTGGTCCCTCCTTACAGGCGAATATCTAGACCCGATGCCCCCGTGATCACGGGGGGTGTCGTCGGGGGGCGGTTCGGGTGGTCTTGAACGATGTCTTCTGGCGGGATGAGCGCGGAGCCGCCTTGCGAACGGTCTTGCCCGCCCCCGGCGCTGCCAGAAAAGCTATACCCGGCATGGTCGAGCCCCTGACGCTGAAGCTCTTGCATCAGGGCGTTGCCATGACGGCGCAAAAGCTCCAGCGATTCGGGCTGCTCGGCCTGAAGATGCAGGATCATCCCCTCTGGCCCCCTGCTGACGGAAACCCTGATCGACCCAAGCTCTGGCGGATCGAGCGTCAGTTCCAGCGGGGCGTCACGTTCGGTCATGGTCGGCAGGGACGCGATGCGATGGACCAGTTGAGTTGTGACCGGATCGGGGCGCGAAGACTGCGCCATTGGTAGGGCATCAGAGGATCGCAGATCCGCCGGAGCCGGGACCGCACCTGGGCTGTCCACGCGCTGAACCTGCGACGCAAAATCCAGGGCAATCCCGGTTTCAGGTTCTATCTGGGACATCGTAGGGGCAGCTTGCGGCTGTGGCTGCGGCCGGGACAAGGCCGGGTCCAGCGGGGATTGGAAGGGTGTGTTCGCCGGTTGAGCTGCCTCGGTCGTGGATCGCCTTGGCGGCTCGGCGGGGTGGGGCATGTCCGGAACGGATGGCCGGGGCAATTTCGCTGAGGCTTGGGGAACCTGGTCAATCTGGGGCACTTGGGCATTCTGGCGCGCCGAGGCAATTGGACGAGAGATCTTTTCGGTCCGGGCGATTGGCAAAACCGTTGGCTCATTGGCCCTGTCCGGCGGTGACGCGCGGGGTGCCAAAGGCGCGGTAGGCGCACCATCGCGCGTCGGGGTCATGGGGATTGTCTCCCCTCTGGTTTGGCCCGCTGCGGGTGCTTGCATCCTGTCGGTCGTCTGATCTGATCGCGTGACCTTCGGTTCGGGTTCTGCCGGTGATGGGGCAGTGCGGGGAGGGATATTGGCGGTCGGTGCTGGACTGTGAGTGGCAGGGTCTTCTCTTGCCGGAACCAGCGGTATGCTGTGCGCCGCCGCTTTGGTGGGCAGTGGCGCTGTTGCGTGTTGGGCGTGGGGGGCGACAGGCTGATGCACTGATCTGCGGTCAACGAATTGGGTATCGACCGGCGCTGTTGGTTTGCTGTTGCCAGGATCAACAGGGGACATGTCTGCCTGCAAGCGAGACTCAACGCCAAATGTTGATGGGATGGCGCGCGCGCGATGGTCAGACCCACGGGCAGGCCGTTGTTCATTGGACGGGAGTGGTCGGTCAATTGTCGCGACTGGTGGCTCGATTGATGCGGTTGGTTGCCTGCTTTCAGAGCGAAGAGGCACCGGTTGTTCATTTACCGGGCGCGGTCGATCACTCGGCGCGACTGGTGGCTCGATTGAAGCAATTGGTTGCCAGTTGTCAGAGCCAAGAGGCAAGCGCGAAGTTGGCGGTTCGGCAATCGGTGCAGAAAGGGGCAGGGTGACGGAGGTGGTTGGTATGACCGGGGCCTTGGGTGGAAGAGGCTGCGCAATATCTGCCATAGCGCTGGACGACCGATCCGGCAGAACTGGCTGGGGAGAGTGCTCGGCAGTTTCTGTGTGCCCGCCAACCGCAACCATGGGCCTTGGGTGCATTGCAATAGCAGCATCTAGGATGGATGGACGGGTGGGCGCAGGTCTGTCAGAGGGAGGTGTCAGGCCGATGTGCTCACGCACGGGCAGGAGCTGTGGCTGGGGCCACGCCGGGGTTATCTTCGCGCTGACCGGAGAAAAGGGCTGCAATTCGCGGGAGAGGTCGGAATCGGCTTCGACGGTGTTGAGGTCCACAGTGGGGATTTCGACGTCGGATGTCGGCATCTCGGCGATTGCGGTTTCGGCAAGAGCAATCGGCTCGGTGGTCTGTGGAGTGGTTTCGGCAACATAAGTCGCGGTGGTTTCTGGTGCGATGACCGCAGGTGTCAATTGCTCTTGCCGGGCGGCCATCGGGGCCAGCAAAGGGGACGCCTCGGCCTGAAACACCATCGGTGCGGGAAGAATGACTACCGGTTCCACCTGTGGGCCCTCAAAGGTCGCGCCGTCTGGAGAGGATTCCGTGACGCCATCCGCGGCGGCGGACACGTGCCAAAGGGGGGCAGGCGGGCTGTCCTTGCCAACCGTGGCATCGACGGTTGAGATCTCAAGCGCGAAAGGATCCGTGTCCACTGGCTCTGTCAACGCCCCACCCGCGCCGCCGAATTCTTCAGCGGTGACGCGCGTTGGGTTGCTTTGATCAGCCGACACCACCGGAATCATGATCTCTGCGTCTGACCGGATGTCATATGATTCCGCCGGGATGAGCCGGGGTGTAATTTGCCGCAAGATCAGGGCGCGCGCAGGCACCGCCTGGGTTTCTGGCCAATGAAATACATCGGCGAATTCCCCGTCACCGTCCAAGGGACGCCCACCCGTTGTCTGCGTGGGTTGAGCGGGTAAAAGTAGCTGCAGCAAAGGCGCAATAGAATCCATGGAGCGTTCCAGATTTCTTCCGGGTCGATCCGCAGTTTCCACATCAGAGCTTACCAATTCTTTACCCAGGGGGGGCGATAGTGGATCCAATTACGGAGAATTTGACATGTCTGACCTGACCCTGTCCCCGGCATCCCATGTCACCCTGTCGCCAGTCCGAGAGGCTGAGTTGCGGCAAGTGGCAGTCGAGCTTGAATCGTCATTTCTGGCCGAAATGCTGCGCCACGGCGGCCTTGGCACCCCACGCGATAGCTTTGGCGGGGGGCACGGGGAAGATCAGTTCGCTTCGTTCTTGAGAACCGAGCAGGCGCGGGCGATGGCGGCGAGCGGCGGAATTGGCCTGGCAGAATCGCTGTTCAATGCCTTGGCCGCGCGGGACGGAGCAGCGCAGTGATTTGGGGGCAAAGTGACAGGCTGGTGGCGGCAGACAGGGCGCTGTCTGGTGTGGAGACGCTGCTGCGTTCGGGCCGTTTCATTGATCTGCCAGAGACGGTGTCGGCGATGGAACGGGCGATGCAAGGCTTGCAGGGCTCCGGTCTCGATGGCCTGGCCGCCAGCCGGCTGTCTGACCTGCGGGCCCTACGCGCGCGCGCTGCAAACGTGGGTGAATTACTGCGTGCCGTGCTGTCGGGTATGCGCGATGCCCGCGCCAGCCTTGCAACGCCGAGCGGCTTTTCCAGCTACGATGCATCGGGTCGCAGTGGTCATATCGGGTCTGAGAACACCCGGTTTGAACGGCGTCGCTAACCTGTGGGATTTCATTAAAATTCGCCGGAAAAACCTTGCGATATTAGGAGCTTGTTAGAGCTTTCACGCAATGGTTCCCCTGCACCGTACTGGGTGGCGTGTCGGGTCATGAGAACCCGCCGCAGGCGTCAGAAGGACGTTTTGGGCTGACCTGCGAAGGCAGGTCTGAAACGGGCGCGGAATCCAGGCGCCGATCTAACTGAGGAAGGGCACACTATGGCCACCTTCCACGCACCCCCATGGTGGCCATCGTCGCCGACAACCTTTCTCTTTTTGATGATGATCGGGCGCAACTCGTTTTGCGCGGCCATGGCCAACCTCACCCAATTTTGGCGTTGGCGGGCAGACTAATCAGCGTCGATGAAGGAAGGCTTAACCGGGGGCAGACCAGCTTCTGACAGAATCCAGTCGCAGGTTCTGCGGGCTTCTGGTGTCAGCGGAACAGCGCGGCGGGTCAGCAAGTGAAAGGCCCGCTCGGGGTGCAGCATCTGGGCAAAGGGCTGTACCAAGGTGCCGCTGTCGATATCGGGCTGAACGAAGGGAAACACGCCAAGCGTCACGCCAAGCCCATCTTTGGCCGCCTGCAAGACCACGTTGGAATCGGTGATTACGGTTTCCTCGGCAAAGGTCAGCGCCCGCGCGTCAGTCAGCGCCAGCCAGGCTGTCCATTCAGACCGGTCGTGTTGGTGGATGACAGGAAAGCGGGCCAGGTCGGCCGGGTCGGATAGCCCGCCCTTTTCCCGCAGCAGGGCCGGGCTTGCCACCGGGCTATAGCTGATCTCGATCAGCTTGCGCGCGTTCAGGCCCGACCAGGTTCCAGTACCCCAGTCGATGGCGATCTGTGTCGTCATATCCGCGTCGCTGGTGATCCGGGGACCATGATGCAACCGAAGGTCGATATCAGGGTGCAGCCTGCGAAAACGTCCAAGCCGGGGAATCAGCCAGCGCGCGCCGAAAATAGGCCCTACTGCCAGTGTGACCCATTTGCGCGGGGTGGCGATGTGGGTCGCGACCTCCGCCCGGATGTCATCGAACGCGCGGCTGACAACCTGCGCAAGCGAGCGACCTGCATCGGTCAATGCCACGGCACGGGTTTTGCGGATGAACAGCTGACAGCCCCAGTCCCTTTCCAGCTGGCGGATCTGGTTGCTGATGGTCGTTGCGCTAACGCACAGCTCTGCCGCGGCGTCCTTGAAACTGAGCAGCCGTGCCGCCGCCTCGAAGCTGCGCAGGGCGGTCAGGGGCAGGTGTCTGTTCGGAAGTGTCATGTGCTGGATCGTGCCCGGATATGGGTAAAGATTTCTTTATGCATAGAGGTCGGAATAGTCGCTTGTCCAACCCTCCTGGTTTGGAAATGATCGCAGAAGGAAGCGGGATCGAAAGGCTGCCGATATGGCACAACCGGGCGCAAGGCGCAGGGGACGACGGCGGGGCGGTGACGAAGGCGAGGGCACCGGGCGCGCGGCCGCGCCGCTTAACCGGCTGACTGGCGGGCGACTGAACCCACTGGATGCGGATGCGATCACCCAGATCGACGCGGCAGCCCGCGCAATCCTGGCAGAGATCGGCATGGCAGCGCCGCCAGAGGACGTTGTTGGGCTGGTCACTGCGGCGGGGGGCGACCTGTCATCGGAAGGACGGCTTTTGTTCCCCCGCGATTTGCAGGACAGCGCGCTGGCCGGGATCGGCCGAGAGGTAGCGCTTTGCGGGCGTAGACCGGGCCTGGATCTGCATCTGGCGGGCCGAAAGGTGCATGTGGGCACGGGCGGGGCGTCGCCGCAGATGGTGGATCTGCATAGCGGAGCCTACCGCCCTTCGACCCTGGCGGATCTCTACGATGCTGCGCGGCTGGTGGATGTGCTGGATAATATACATTTCTTCGCGCGTCCGGTCGTGGCCCGCGATATGGACAGTGACCTGCTGCTGGAGATCAACACCGCGTATGCAGCGCTTGCGGGGACCGCGAAACATGTGGTGGTCAGCGCCTCCAGCCCAGAGGCGGTGCGCGCGATTGCCGATTTGTGCTTTGCCATTGCAGGCAGCGCCGACGCTTTCCGCGACCGACCGTTCCTGTCCTTGACCATCAACCACGTCGTGCCACCCTTGCGCTTTTCGGCAGAGGCTTGCGACGTGATGATCGAAGCCGCCCGACTTGGCCTTCCCATGCAGTGCAATACCTTCGGTCAGCTTGGGGCCTCGAGCCCTGTGACCATCGCGGGCTGCGTGGCGCAAACGATCGCGGAAACGCTGGCGGGGGTGATCGTGGCGTGGCTTGCGAACCCGCAGGCGCGTATCATCTTTGGGCCCCGCCCAATGGTCACCGATCTGCGCACCGGTGGCATGGCAGGCGGTTGCGGGGAACAGGCGCTGCTGACAGCCGTCGCCGTGCGCATGGCGCAACATTACGGATTGCCCAATTCCACCATCGCAGGGGCAACGGACAGCAAGGTGCCGGACGGGCAGGCGGGATTTGAGAAGTCGCTGACAGTGTCCATGGCGGCGCAGACCGGGTCAAACATGATCACCCAGGCCGCCGGTGCGCTGGCCGGGCTGATGGCCTGTTCGTTGGAGGCTTATGTAATCGACAACGATATGCTCGGGGTGATCCTGCGGTCGCTAGCCCCGATCGAGCTGGATGACACCGCCCTTTCGGTGGCTGCCATCGCCGAGGTCGCACGAGGCGAAGGGCACTTTCTAGGCCAGCCCGAGACCTACCAGCGGATGCAGAGCGATTTCCTCTACCCGGACGTGTCTGACCGGCGCAGCCCCGAGGATTGGGCCATCGCAGGATCGCCGGATATCCGCAATGCCGCCAAAGCCCGCGCGCAAGACACCCTTGCCACGCATTATCCAAACTATATCCCTGAAGATATCGACGCGGATCTGCGCGACCGCTTCGATATCCGACTGCCGAAAACCTGTATGAGGCCCTCATGAAAATCGCCGTTTTTGGAGTTGGGGCCATGGGCTCGGTCTATGCCGGTCTATTGGCCGATTCAGGGCACGAGGTCTGGGCGGTGGACCCTTGGCAGGCCCATCTGGACGCCATCGCCACCAAGGGCTTGCGTGTGGAAGGAGCCAGTGGTGATCGGGTTGTTACGACGATCCGCACCGCCGCTGATCCGAGCGATCTGCCGCTGGTCGATCTGGCAATCATCGCCACCAAGGCTGCCGCCGTCGGGGATGCGGCTCGGGCGCTGACCGGGTGCATTGGCCCCGAAACCCTGATCCTGACCATCCAGAACGGGCTTGGCGCGGGCGAACGGATTGGGCAGCACATGGACACGGCCAACGTGATCCTTGGCGTGGCGGACGGGTTCGGGGCCTCGATGAAAGGGCCCGGTCACGCGCATCACAATGCCATGAAGCTGATCCGCATCGGCGAGATGGGCGGTGGCATGACCGACCGGCTGGAGCGTCTGGCAGAGCTCTGGCAGGGGGCGGGATTCAACGTGAAAGCTTTTGCCGACATCAATCAGCTGATCTGGGAAAAGTTCCTGTGCAATGTCACCCTGTCTGCTCCGTGCACGGTGATCGGTTGCACCGTGGGCGAGCTGATGGCAGACACCGACACCCGCGCCATGGCACTGGCCTGTATGCGAGAGGCATTTGCCATAGCTCAGCACAAAGGCATCGCCTTTTCCTTCGATGACCCCGAGGCCTATGTCACCGCCTTTGCGGCCCAGATGCCCAATGCGCGGCCCTCGATGCTGCTGGACCATATGGCCAAGCGCCCATCAGAGATCGACGCGATCAACGGGATGGTACCGGTTCTGGGGGCCGAGATTGGCCTGCCCACACCCTACAACCAGACCCTCAGCACAATCGTGCGCGCGCGTGAAGCGGCTTTCGGAAAGGACAAGGCATGAAACTGGCACGGTGGCGCGCGGACGGGGAGGATGCCTACGGTCTGATTGAAGGTGATATGGCATATTCAGTCAGCGATCTGTTCAGGGCACGATTCCATGATCTGAAAGACGTGCTGGCCGCGGACGCGATCTCTGACCTGCGGGCCGATGCTATGACCAGCCAACCTGTGCCGTGTGATGACATCACCTGGCGCTTACCGATCCAACGGGGGGCAAGGGTGATCTGCGTCGGCATCAACTACCCAAAGCGCTATCCGCTGGATCAAAGCGTGACCCGGCCCGATAACATCATCCTCTTTGCCAAGCTCGACGGAACCCTTGTGCCGCATGACGCTCCGCTGGAAATACCCGTGGGCGAGGCCGCCGACAGCTTTGACTACGAAGGTGAGATCGGAGTCATGATTGGCCGCACTGCCCGCCATATCAGCGCCGCGGATGCCCATGCTCATATTGCCGGGTATACCGTGGTCAATGACGGTTCTGTCCGGGACTGGCAGCGCCATTCAGTGCACGCGGGCAAGAATTTCGCCGCCTCGGGAGGCTGCGGTCCCTGGATCACAACAGCAGATGAAATTGACGAAGCAGAAAAGCTGATACTGACGACGCGATTGAACGGTCAGGTCGTTCAGCACGCCTCGGCTAGCGAGATGTATTTCTCTATCTCGCAGGTGGTGTCCTACATCTCTCACATGATACCGCTTGTCCCCGGCGACCTGATTGCCATGGGATCGCCCGATGGCACGGGCGGCAGCCGCACGCCGCCGCGTTTCCTGAAAGAAGGGGATGTGTTGGAGATCGAGCTGTCCGGGGTCGGGTTGCTGAGGAACCGCGTGGGCCCGGCCGGGCCGCGCTAGGTGTTCAACTGCTCGCGATAGGCGGCGTATTCTTGGGACAGTGTCGATAGCTCTGCCTGAATCCGGGCGCGCTGTGTAGTCAGCTGTTTGGCTGTTTGAGAACGCCCCCCAAGCAACACGCGCGCGCGTGCCTCTCCCAGGAACACCGCGATGTTATCGAGAAAGGTCAGGGTGGGGCGACCTGTACCCAAGGCGATCAAAATGATCGCAATCCCGCAGGTCCAGCCAACCGCCGCCCCCCAAATCGATGCCGACAGAACGCCAGCAATCAGACCCGTCAAAACCCAGAACATCGGGTAGACAAAAATACCCGCGAAGATCGACCACGTGGACCGCTTGTCCAGATCCTTACGGCGGCTGAGGCTGCGCAGCACCCAGAAGGGCAAAAGGTTCAGCGCCAGACCGACCAGAGCCACCGGAGCCAAAAGCGCGGTCTTCGCGATGGTCCTTTTTCGACCTTTGCGCGCCGGTCCACCCGCAGACGCAACCCCATGCGCAATCTGATCGTCACGCAGCCCTGACCTGCGCAGCGCCCTGTCGTAGTCGGAAATCTGCCGGCGCAGTGCCTCGGTTCGCGCGGGCTGCATTTTCTGCACCCAGAGATAGCCGTCATGAATGCCGCGCCGCCTCTCCGCGATGTCAAAAAGAGCCTCCGCGCGGGCGGGGTCGGGTTCAGTGTTGCCGATCATTTCTGCGGCGCGCGCGACCAGCCGGGCCTCTTCCCAGCTTTCATGACCAGGGGTCATTGCATCAAGGCGGTCATGCAAGCGACTGGTCAGCGCCCTGACCGCCGTCACCCGATCCTGACGACTGTCAGAGCGGAAGGCCGCAATCTCCTCGGTGGTCATCTGGGCCGGATCTCCGATTTCAAGCAGAGCACGGGACCGGACGCGGTGTTTGGCCTCGAATGTCAGGCAGACCGGCACGATCACCAGACCGGAAGTGCCGCGGCGGGTCTCGGTTTCCAATGCGATCCGGGCAGCACCAGTTTTCAAGGGCAGAATGCGGGGATTGTTGTGGCTGATGCCCTCAGGAAAAATGGCCAGCACTCCGCCTGCTTCCAACAGGTCCGAGGCGCTTGAAAAGCTGTCGGCAAGCGATCCCATATGCGCGCGCCCATCCTGCCGGCGGAAAAGCGGTACAACCCCGGCGGCGTTCAGAAAAGGGCGCAGCGGGCGGTAATCCCAGACAGTGCTGGCCCCCAGAAACCGCGGCATCCGGGGCAGAAAGGCCGTGAGGACCGCGCCATCCACGAGGCTGTTGGAATGGTTTGCCAGAACAATCACCGGCTGATCTGTCGGGAATCGGTCCGCTCCGACAACTTCGATACGTCTGTAGAAGGCATCCAGTGTCAAACGCCCCAGCCATCGCAGAAAGCGGTCTGTCAGCGGGCGTGCACGCGCCCCGCCTGGACGTGGTTCGGCAATCATATCAACGGCTTCAGTTCAATTCTCGTGCGCTAACTGGGCAACGGTGCAGAAAAACTCAAAAAATCGCGTTCTTACTGCAAACCTATCCCCCCTGACCAGGAGGGCAAGGGGGGTAAAACCTACCCCCGGGCCTCTCTCCCAAGCTTCAGGAAAAGCAGGGCATAGAGTCCCAACCCTCCGATTCCGACCGCAGCCATCAGAAAAGGCATCCGCAACGCCATTTCCCGGCCGATCGTCGGTTCCAGAATGGCTACCAGTACTCCTCCCGCCAATGCACCGAGCGGCATCATCCCCCACCCGAAGAACCGATAGATGGAATTGACCCGCCCCAGGATGTCGCCCGGAATCATCCGCTGCCGATAGGACACGGTCACCACGTTCCACAGCAACCCTGCCAGCATACTGAGAAACAGCGCCATGGCCGCCACTAGCGGCAGGGTTGTTGCCATCATCGCCAGATAGGTCAGTGGCATGGTGGCAAGCGCCAGCAACAGGCTGTTTCGGGGCCCAAGTCGAGCGGCCAGGCTTGGGCAGGCAAGCCCACCTACGACGCCACCCAGGGCCCCGGCGGTCAGCAGCATCCCAAAGCCGAATGCGCCAAGGCCCAGGATCTCTTGCGCGTAGAGGACGAGAATGGTGTTCGTGGCCATGTGCAGCGCATTCAGCAGCCCCAGCATAACGGCCAGTTGCAGAATGATACGATGCGCAATGATCCAGCGGATGCCGCCCGCCATGTCGGCTACGAAACTGCCGTGCCGCTTTGGGGGCACCCGGTTTGGAAATACGATGGACCAGACGCAGAATGCGGCCAGCCCAAAGGCCAGCGCATTGAAGGAAAACGGAACCGGCAGGGCCAAGGCGATTAGGACGCCGGCGACAGGGGGCCCGATGAACCGGCCCATGATCTGCTCAATGCTCCAGATCTGGCCATTGGCGGCTTCCAGGTCCTGTTCATCGACCAGCATCGGCAGGCAGGTCTGCGCAGTATTGTCCCGCACAACCTCTGCCGCGCCAAGGGCGAACGCCAGGACCGAGAGCATCAGGATAAGCCCCAGACTGTCGTTTTGGGTCGGCAGGGAAGGGACTGCCAGCACCAAAAGCACGAGACCGAAGGACAGCACCAGCCGGGACAGGTCGGCGCGAACCATAAGCTTTTGACGATCGGCCCGGTCGGTCAGGACCCCCACCGGCAAAGCAAGCAGCAGCCAAGGCAGATAGGTTGAGAAGCTGACAAGTGCGATGTGGACCGGATCGCGGCTGATCAGGGTAGCAAGCCATGGGAGAGCCATCGCCGCCACGCCGTCGCCGAGATTGGCCGTGGCCGCCCCCGACAAAAGCCAGCGGAAATTCCGATTGCGGCGAAAGAGGAACAGGTTCGACATTGGTCACAGCCTGCCCCAGATATGAAGCGTGTGAAACCCGGTTCGCATGTGTTTCACACTTTTCCAAACGCGGCTTGGCCTTTGCGATTTTACTGATCGGGTCTTGCTGGTCTCTTTCGTCCCTGATGGGCTTGCCCCCCTCGTTGAACCCAATCACTCTTTGCCTTTGATCAGGCGTGCCCCCGCCGCACATGGGGGCACCTGCGGCCTTGGTGGGGGTGGACGCATTTCAGGTCGTGCTCTTTGCCGTTGTCCGCGATATGACCGGGCTCAACGACTGATCTCTCTGCCAACAGGACCATGCCATGCCCTTCACGCTCGCCACCTGGAACATCAACTCTGTCCGGCTGCGCGCCGATCTGGTGGCCAAGCTGTTGCGCGAGGAGGGGCCGGATATCCTGTGCTTGCAGGAATGCAAAAGCCCGGTCGACAAGATCCCGGTCGAGATCTTCCAGAACCTTGGCTATGGCCACATGGTTGCGCGGGGACAGAAGGGCTATAACGGAGTGGCCATCCTGTCGAAACTGCCAATCGAGGAGGTGGGCAGCCACGATTTCGCCGGGCTCGGCCACGCGCGCCACATCGCCGGGCGGCTGGAAAACGGGGTGACGATCCACAATTTCTACGTACCCGCCGGGGGCGATGTGCCCGACCGCGAGGTGAACGAGAAGTTCGGGCAGAAGCTGGATTACCTCGCCGATATGCGGGACTGGGGAAAGTTCGACGCGCCGGAGAAGTCGATTCTTGTCGGTGATCTGAATATCGCGCCCCGAGAGGATGATGTCTGGAGCCACAAGCAGCTTCTCAAAGTGGTCAGCCACACGCCGGTGGAGGTCGATACGCTCGGCACAGTGATGGAGGCGGGCAAATGGGTGGACGTGACCCGCGCGGATATCCCTGAAGGTCAGCTCTACAGCTGGTGGTCCTACCGCGCGCGGGATTGGGACGCGGCAGACAAGGGCCGCAGGCTGGATCATGTCTGGGCGACGCCCGATATCTCCAACGCCGCCCATTCCAGCCGCATCCTGCGGGACGCGCGCGGGTGGGAAAAACCTTCGGACCACGCGCCGGTGTTTGCGACGTTCGATTTGTGAGCGGGAAAGGCGCTTGCAAGCGCCTTTTTGAAGGGCCTTCGAAGGCCCTTGAAAGCGGTTTGCAAACCGCTTGGTTGCGCCTGGTTCAGAGCGTTTCGATCACCTCCGCCAGCGCCGCCCCGAGCACCCGGTGCGTTTCGGGCTGATAGTGGATGCCGTCCTGAGGGCTGACCTCGATCACCGATCCGGCGTCGAAGAAGCCCACGCCCCGCGCGGCGGCAAGGGCGCGGTAGCTGTCGGCCAGATGTGGTCCCACGGCCTCGGCCCCCCAGAACTGATCCCGGATCGGACCGGTTTCCACCACCGGCGGCGGGCAGATAAGCAGGACCTTGAAGCCGCCATGGCGGGTCTGCATCGGCTCTGACAGAGCGATATCCAGCAACCCCGCCGCGCCGCCTGTGATCCTGGAAACGGAGGGTGCGAACCGGGTCTTTAGGTCATTCGTTCCCAGCATGATGGTCAGCACATCCACCGGCCCGTGGCTTTCCAGCGCGATGCGCAACCCCGACTGCCCGTTCATATGCGCGCCCATGATGGGGTCTTCCAACCCCGTGGTGCGCCCCGGCAAGCCCTCCTCGACCAGCGACCAATCGGGGCCGAGCGCCGCCGCCGCAATCGTGGGCCAGCGGTCGGCAGGGCCATAGCGCCCATAGAGGCCGGGGGTCACGATCGGGGGCGTGCCATGGGTGTTGCTGTCGCCGAAGGTCAGAAGGGTCTTTGTCATGGGGCGCTCCACGCTGTTCACCTGCAACGCTATGTCCCGGTCCGGCGCGCGTCAAAGCCGAAACGACCCCCTTGGCCTTTCCGCCCTCGCGGCCCATATAGGTCATGACAAATGTGAAGGGGGCTTAGATGCTCGAACTCGATGGACTTCAGCCCGGCCCTGCTGCCGGTGATCTGATCATTGACGGAACCGAAGAAAACTTCATGGCCGCGGTCGTCGAGGCCAGCCAGGAGGTGCCGGTTATCGTAGATTTCTGGGCCACCTGGTGTGGGCCGTGCAAGACGCTTGGACCGCAGTTGGAGGCCGCCGTCATTGCCGCCAAGGGCAAGGTAAAGATGGTCAAGATCGACGTCGATCAGAACCAGCGGCTGGCGCAGGCTTTGGCGCAGCAGGGGCTGCCCTTGCAATCCATTCCGACGGTCGTGGCCTTCTTCGAAGGTCGTCCTGTCGATATGTTCCAAGGCGCTGTGCCGCAATCCGAGATCAAGGCGTTTGTTGACAAGCTGACTGCCCTGACCGGCGATGGCGGCCTTGGCGAAGCCGTGGAAGCCGCAGAGCAGATGCTTGCCGATGGCGAGGCCGCCGACGCAGCCCAGACATTCGCGGCGATCCTTGGCGAAGAGCCTGACCATGCCGGGGCCTATGGCGGTTTGGTGCGCGCGCATCTGGCGATTGGTGAGATGGACCAGGCGGAAACCCTGCTGGCCAACGCCCCCGAGGCGATTGCCACGTCGCCTGAACTGGAAGCCGCCCGCGCGCAGTTGGAACTGGCCCGCCAGGCCGCTGATGCGGGTCCGTTGGCTGAGCTGTCGGCAGCAGTCGAGGCAGACCCCGCCAATCATCAGGCCCGGATCGACTATGCGCAGGCGCTGCATGCCTCAGGCGATGTGGAAGCGGCAGTGGATCAACTGCTCGACCTTTTCCGACGTGACCGGGAATGGAACGAGGGTGCCGCGAAGGCGCAGCTCTTTACCATTTTCGACGCATTGAAGCCCAATGACCCGGTAGCATTGAAGGGACGGCGCAAGCTTTCGTCTCTTCTGTTTGCCTGATTGGTCTTCCTGCCTACATAGTAGGTCATGATGTCACCGGCTGATCTGCCAGATACGATCCCCTTGTTCCCGCTGCCCGGCGCGCTGCTGCTGCCCCGGGCGGTGCTTCCGTTGCATATCTTCGAACCGCGCTATCTGGCGATGCTGGAAGATTGCCTGAAGACCCCGCATCGCCTGATTGGCATGGTGCAGCCGCTGGAAGGCGGCAGTGCCGGTCAATCGCGATTGCACGAAATCGGATGTGCCGGCCGGGTGACGCAGTTTTCGGAAACCGAGGACGGGCGCTATATGATCACCCTGTCTGGCATATCGCGGTTTCGTATCCGACGCGAGGTGACGGGGTTCTTGCCCTATGTGAAAGCCGATGTGAGCTGGTCTGACTTTACCCGCGATTTGGGTAAGGAAGAGGAAGACTCGAATTTCGACCGCGAGGTGTTCCTGAAACTGCTGTCTCGCTATTTCGAGGCAGCGGGACTGCAAACTGATTGGAGCAGCCTTGAAGAGGCCGATGACGAACTTCTGGTCAATTCTCTGTCCATGCTTTGCCCTTTCAGCCTGGAGGAAAAGCAGGCGCTGCTGGAGGCCCCCCACCTGACCGACCGGCGCGAGACGCTGACGGCCCTGATGGAATTCACATGCCGGGGTGGTGGAAACGAGGAGATGATCCAGTGAACCGTCCCTCTGTCGTTGACCGCAAGATGCTGGAGGCGTTGGTCTGTCCGGTCACGCAAGCGCCGCTATCCTATGATGCCGAGGCAGGTGAGCTGATCTCTCGGGCGGCGGGGCTGGCCTTTCCGATCCGCAACGGCATTCCGATCATGCTGGAAGACGAAGCGCGCAAGCTGGACTGAGCGTTTCAACCGTCGAACGCACCCGCCTTGCGCATGCCTTCCATAATCATCTCGGTATGTTCAGGGCGGACATAGGGGTATGTTTCCCGCATATACGCTTCATCAAAACCGGGCTGTGCGTCGCGCAGAAGATCAAGGGATCGGGCGGCAAGCTCTGTCTCGTCGAAATAACCGAACGTCACGACGCAACGTTGCAATCCACGGGCATAGCCAGGCGCAATGTCGAATAGCCGCTTTGCGGCCTCGATTGCGCGGTCACGATTGCCGAGGAAAAGTTCGCATGTGGTTATGTCGCCAAGGGCGGCCGCGCGGTTCGGGTGATTGGGGTTCAGGCGGAAAATCAGGTTCAGGTGTTCCAAGGCTTCCTGAGGACGCCCGAGCCATTCAAGGCCACACCCAAGCGCGTGGCGTGCCAGTGCCGCCGAGGGGTTCAGGCGCACTGACTCGCTGGCGTGGTGAAGCCCGTTCGAGTAGTTCTGAAGGCCGAATATGTTCGTCAAACCGTTATAGGCATGGGCTTCCCAGCTTTCTGGGTCGATTTCCAACGCACGGTTTGTCGAGGCCAACGCTTTTTGAAAACAGGACAGTCGGTCCTCGTACCAGTCCAGAAGGCCCGCCCGAAAATAGATCCGGCCGATCCGGGCATGGGCCGGCGCGAAATCGGGGTCGAGCGCCAGGGCGCTTTCCATAAGCTGTTTTTGCTCGAGATTGCTTTCCGGTGTTCCGTACCCCTCACCGCCCTTGCGGTCGATTTCCTCGGCCTGCGCGACCAGCTGCCATGGCCCGACGGATGCGGGATGAGTCCGTTCGATCCGAACCGCCTCGGCACGGGCAAGCTGCGGTTCAAGTTGCGCGACGATTGCGCGACTGACGTCTTCCTGGAACTCGAAGATGTCGTCCAGCGTTCCGTCGAATTGCCCGGACCAACGCAGGCGGCCGGTTTCCGTTTCCGTCAGACTGACCGAAATCCGTATCCGATTGCCAAGACAGCGCAACGTGCCGGTGATGGCGTATCGTGCGTTCACCTCTGCCGCGATGTTGCGCATGTCTCCATCTTTGGCGGTTTTCCAGCCGATCGCTTCGGGGCCAATCACCGGAAACCAGCGCCAATAGCTGAGTGTAACCTTGAGATCGTCGATCATGCTGGCGGCAATGAGGGCGTCGTTCTCATTGGCGGACAGGGCTTCGAAGGCAAAGAGCAGCACCGCGGGTCTCGTGAATATGTCCGGGTGCGTGTCTTCGGAGGTTGAAGGGGGTGGGTCGGTCGGCTTGGCCATTCTGACGTCGCGCAGCCAGTCTTCGAACCCTTCGGACGCCAGATCAAACCCCTCCAAAAAGGTGCCTTGACCGGATTGGTCCAGAGCGATCCGTGAACCATCGAGCCAGACCGATTGACGATTTGCATCTATCAGGCCGGCTGGAAGCACTTTCCGCAAGGTCGACAGTTCCTGCCGAAGAGACGCCCGCGACTGCTCTTCGGAACGGTCGCTCCAAAGCAGGTCTGCAAGGCGGCTTCGTTCTGCCTGCATTCCGCGCTGCTGGCTCAGATAGGCAAGCAGGGCCTGACCACGCCTCGACAAGCCGTTCACATCACAGCCCTGTGCATCGCTGACACCAAAAGCACCGAAGAGGTGCAGTGTAATCGCAGTAGCGGAAGTCATCCCGGTGCTGGTTGCCCTTTTTTACGAAATAAGTGGCCATTTTTACGGGATTATTACACGAGCTGGCGGGTTTTTCACGGAGGATTTCACGATTGTCTGACGGGCGTGAGGCAGGTTGGGCTCATCGAAATCAACGCCAAAAGGAAAATTCAAAATGACCAGCCAGATGAACATCACCGCAGATACCGTCATCACCAAAGCCAAGCCGGTACGTGATGCGAAAGGATTTCGAGCGTTTCTGGCCTTCCTGATCGAAAAGGATCGGAACTACCGCGAAGCTCGCAAGTTGGCAAAGCTGGATGCTGACCGGCTGCGGGATATGGGCATGCCCGGAATTTCGACCAAGGCCGAATTTTATCAGGCGCGCGGCAATGGCCCCGCAGACGCAACCCCGATTCCACTGACGGGCTGGTAATTCTGCTTCCCCGACGCATCCTGCTGGCCTCGCTTTGTCCTTCAGCGAGGCCAGCAGTCATTTGAAACCCTTGACCATGCTTCCCCTGCACAGGCTAGATGAGGGCAGATTTCAGTTCTCTCAGGACTTTTGCCATGCTTTCCAAGATCCCGTTGCTTGTTATCCCGCTGATCCTGTTCAATCTCGGGCTGTTTGGCCTGATGGGCGGGGATGACCCGTTCATTCGGTCACTGTTCACCGTCGAGATGATGTCTGGCGGGACATGGACGATGACCATCGGCGATGTGATCGTGCTGGTGGCTTTGCTGGTTCTGTTCGTCGAAATCATGAAATCGACGATCACCGGTATGGCGTCGATCATCGACCACCTTTTGTCGACTGTCGTATTCGTCGTCTATCTTGTGGAGTTCCTGCTGGTGGCGGGGGCGTCCACATCCTTGTTCTTCACGTTGATGGTGATCGCGCTGATCGACGTGCTGGCCGGGTTCTCGGTGTCGATCCGATCCGCGGGGCGCGACATCAACATGAACTGAGCGGAGCAGGCACCGACCGGGGTTTCGCCGCCTTTGGCGTCGACCCGGGGGCGGCCCTCCTCAACCCCCGGCTTACGCCGGAGGCCTCGTCATGCCGCGTTGCCACGGATGTGTTGAGACGAGGCTTGCCTGGTCTGAACTTGGGGTTTGTGGCCGGGTTGGGATGCCTCCGGCGGGAGTATTTTCACAAGGAGAAATTCAGAGCGGTTTGCCCTGCAACAGGCGCGGGACATCGCCGGTCAGGCCGGCGGCTTCGCGGATGAAGCTGCGCCGGGCTGCGGGGAAGGCGTTGATGACACCCATGCCCAGATCGCGGCCCATCCTCAGCAGTGGATTGTCGTTGGAGAAGAGCTTGTTGATCAGATCGGTGGACGCGGCGAGTGTGGCGGTGTCGAAGCGGCGCCAGCGCTGGTAGCGTTCGAGGACCAGAAGGCTGGCGATATCCTCGCCCCGTCGTTTGGCGTCCGCCAGCACTTCGGCCAATGCCCCCACATCCCGCAGGCCGAGGTTCAGGCCCTGTCCGGCGATCGGGTGAACCCCATGAGCCGCATCCCCCACCAGCGCCAGCCGGTCTGCCACGAAGCGTTCCGAGATGGTCAGGTTCAGCGGGTAGGTGAAACGGTCGCCATCCAAAGTGATTTCGCCAAGGAAGTCACCGAAGCGGGGGCGCAGGACGTCTAAATATTCCTCATCGCTGAGGGCGTTGATCTCGGCGGCGCGGGCGTGGGTCTCACTCCAGACAATGGAACATCTGTTTCCGGGCAGGGGCAGGATGGCGAGGGGGCCTGCGGGCATGAAGAACTGATGCGCGATGCCGTGATGGGGCAGCTCGTGGCGTAGCGAACAGACCAGAGCGGTTTGACCGTAATCCCAGCCCTGCCGCTTGATCCCGGCGCGCGCACCGGTTCCGCTTTGGCGGCCGTCTGCGCCGACCAAGAGGCGGCCCGATAAGGTGCGGCCATCCTCCAGCGTCACGCTGGCGGGGCCAGAGGTGTTTTGCGCAACGACGCGGGTTCCGGGCAGGTGAGTGATGTTTGGATCGCTGTCCATCCCGGTCAGCAGGGCGTGGCGCAGGAAGCGGTCTTCCAGCATGTAGCCCATCGGGCCTTCCTCGATCTCGGCATGGTCGAAATGCAGGAAGAACGGGGCGGGGCCTTCGCCCGCGCGTCCGTCGCTGGCCTTGATCTCCAACATCGGTTGTGCGTTGGCTTTCACGCCGTCCCACACCCCGATGGCCATCAGCAGTCGCGCAGAGGCAAGCGCCAGTGCATAGGAGCGGCCATCGAACCGGTCATTGTCGCGGGTTTCCAGCGGCAACGCGTCGATCACAGTGCTTGTCAGGCCCGCCTGGCTAAGGGCCAACGCCAGGCAGGGGCCGTTCAAGCCACCGCCGACGATCAGGATATCCGAGTCCATTGCCATGCCCTGCAATATGGGCACACACACGGGATTGTCCATGTGGCATCACCCCGCTAGCGTGGCCCGCGACAACATGGCGGAGGGCGTGAAATGCGGGGCGATTGGCAAACACTCGGGGTGGCGGATCTGGGCCGCGCAATCGGAGCGGGAGAGATCGACCCGGCCGAGCTGACCGATACGTATCTGGACGCCATCGCGACGCATGAATACGCCGACCGCATCTATAGCGTGGTGACGGCAGACCGAGCGCGGGCAGAAGCAGCGGCCGCGTCGGAGCGTGCAAGGCTAGGTGTGCGGCGCGGGCTGCTCGATGGGGTTCCCTTGTCCTGGAAAGATCTGTTCGACAGTGCCGGGGATGAGACGAAATCAGGGTCCGACCTGCTGGCGGGGCGCGTTCCCGATGCCGATTGCGAGGTGTTGGCCAATGCAACCCGTGCGGGGATGGTCTGTCTTGGCAAGACCCATATGAGCGAGCTGGCCTTCTCTGGTCTTGGCATCAACCCAGTGACCGCGACGCCGCCCAACATCCACGACCCGGAGCTTGTGCCGGGCGGATCTTCTTCCGGGGCCGCGGCCTCGACGGCTTGGGGGCTGGCCCCCGCGGGGATCGGATCAGACACCGGCGGGTCGGTGCGCATTCCGTCTGCATTCAATGATTTGGTGGGGCTCAAGACAACCTCGGGCAGGCTTTCGCTATCTGGTGTTGTGCCGCTTTGCGAACGGTTTGATACGGTCGGGCCGTTGGCCAAGACGGTGGAAGATTGCGCGCTGCTGTT
This sequence comes from Nioella aestuarii, assembly GCF_050896395.1. Classification (NCBI taxonomy): domain Bacteria; kingdom Pseudomonadati; phylum Pseudomonadota; class Alphaproteobacteria; order Rhodobacterales; family Paracoccaceae; genus Nioella; species Nioella aestuarii. The sequence goes on from NZ_JBPBBA010000007.1 coordinate 129,506, forward strand.
GGCCGTCATGGAAGGCGGCAAGCCAGCTGATCTGGAGGGGGCGACCCTGACTGGTCGACGGTTCCTTGTGCTGAAGACATACACGGATGATGTGCGCGAAGATCCTGCTGCGGGTTTTGCGCAGGCCATCGGCCGGATGGCACAGGCAGGGGCGCAGATTGACTACGGCACCGTTGACGGGATCGAGGCGGCGATGGACTTGGCTCCGATCCTCTTTACATCCGAGGCCTACGGCACCTGGAAGCACGCGATTGAGGCCGCGCCAGAAAAGATGTTCCCGCGCATTCTGGATCGCTTTCGGTCGGGTGCGGGTTTTGCCGCCGCCGATTACGTCTCGGCCTGGCAGTTCCTGACCCATCTGCGCGGCGAATGGGCGGCTCAGGTTGCGGGATATGATGCAGTGTTGCTGCCGACCGCGCCAAACCTGCCGCCTCATGCTGCGCGCCTGATGGAGGATGACGAATACTATGTCACCGAGAACCTGCTGACCTTGCGCAATACGCGGGTGGGGAACCTTATGGGCTTGTCTGCCCTGACCCTTCCGACGGGGGTGGCGGGCACCGGTATCATGCTGCTTGGCCAACCCTTCGGTGAGGAGGCCCTGCTGCGGCTTGGCAAGGCAACCGAGGCGGCATTGGCCTGAAGGCCACAGCGCTGCCCAGCAATCGCCCTGAAAGCGTTCGTTTTTCTGGACCAAAGCCGCGCAAGCCGTTAACCTGCCTCCAAACAGGGCGAAAATGACCCTGAACCAGAGGCAGATATGGCATTTCCTGAGCGGTTTTCGAACCTGCCAGCATACGCGTTCCCGCGTCTTCGGGCGCTTCTCGACCCTCATGAACCGGGGGCCGACCCGATCAATATGACGATCGGAGAACCCACACATGCCTTCCCCAACTGGGTTCCTCAGGTCATCGCGGAGAACGCTGCCGGGTTCGGTAAGTATCCGGCGAATGATGGGACGGCCGATCTTCAGCAGGCCATCGCTGGATGGATCCTTCGCCGCTACGGCGTGACCGTCGATCCCGCAATGCAGATCCTGCCGCTGAATGGCACGCGGGAAGGGCTGTTCAACGCCTGCATTGCGCTCTGCCCAGAGGAAAAGCGCGGGAAAAAGCCCGTCGTTCTGACGCCGAACCCGTTTTATCAGGTCTATGCGGTGGCTGCGTTGGCCGTGGGGGCCGAGCCCGTCTATGTTCCCGCCACCGACGCCACTGGGAACCTGCCCGACTATGCCAGTCTTCCTGTGGACGTGCTGAACCGCACCGCTGTTGCCTATATCTGTTCCCCCGCCAATCCGCAGGGGGCCTTGGCCAGTGTCGCCTATTGGCGAGAGCTGATCGAACTGGCGGAGACCTACGATTTCCAGATCTTCGCGGATGAATGCTATTCCGAGATCTATCGCGAGACGCCGCCCACAGGGGCCTTGCAGGTCGCCGCCCAAATGGGCGCGGACCCTGATCGGGTTGTGCTTTTCAACTCGCTGTCCAAGCGGTCGAACCTTGCAGGTTTGCGGTCGGGCTTTGCCGTTGGTGGAGCTGAAAGCATCAAGCGTCTGAAACAACTGCGCGCCTATGCGGGTGCCCCCTTGCCGGGACCATTGCAGGCGGTGGCGGCACGGGCATGGTCGGACGAAGACCACGTTAAGGCAAATCGGGCGCTTTATGCCGAGAAATACGCAATTGCCGACCAGGTGTTCGCGGGCCTTCAGGGCTATGCGCCACCCGAGGCGGGATTTTTCCTCTGGCTGCCTGTCGATGACGACGAAGCGGCGACACTGAAGCTGTGGCGCGAAGCGGGGGTTCGGGTGCTGCCCGGATCCTACTTCGCCCGCGACGTGAACGGCCACACGCCCGGCGCGGACCGCATCCGCGTGGCGATGGTGGCTGAAAAAAATGACATGCAACGCGGGCTGATCAAGCTGCGCGATTGCCTGTATGCAACGTGAGGTAACGGGACATGGCCTATCAGACGCGACAGAGAGATCCGCTGCTGGACAGCTCGATGCAGGCGGCGCTGGAAAAGCGCGGGCGCGAGGCGCTTGGGATCGTGCTGATCCTGACAGGCATCGCCATGACCCTGATGCTGGCGTCCTATAATCCAGATGATCCCAGCTGGTGGGCGGCCACGGATGCTGTGCCTCAAAACCTTTTGGGGCGGTTTGGGGCGTCCTGCTCGGCGCTGTTGATGCTGGTTGTGGGTTGGGGCGCTTACGGGCTTGCGGTTGGGGCGTTGGTCTGGGGTGTGCGCCTTGCAGCCCATCTGGGTGGTGAACGGGCGCTTGGCCGTATCATCTTCCTGCCGATTGCCGTGGCTTTGGCAGCGATCTACGCCGCAACGCATCAGCCTCCCGCAACCTGGGATCAAAGCTATGGGCTTGGTGGCGTGTTTGGTGACACGGTTCTGGGCGCCTTGCTGAACGTGCTGCCGTTTGCCATTGGCACCGGACTTAAGATCCTTGCAGCTCTGTCTTTCCTAACACTCATCATGCTTGGTTTGTTCGTTCTGGGTGTGAACGGGCGCGAATTGCGAATTGCCTTGCGGTTCATGCTGGTGGGATTGGTGAATTCCTTCGCCTGGATCGGAGCGATGTTCGGCCAGGCCGGTCGCGGGGCAGGGCAAGCCGCGATGCAGATGCATGCACGTCGCCGCAGCCGGGCAGCCGCCCCGGTCGAGACCTATGACGATGAAGCACTGGCCTATGACGAACCCGATTATCCAGAGGAGGCCGCGCCGCGTCCCCGCCTTGGCCTTCTGGACCGGATGCCGCCGATTCTGAGACGAGAGCGGATGGCAGAGCCCGAGCCGGAACTGGTGGAACGTGCACCCGTCGCCCCCGCCGATCTGGAAGCCCCCGATGACGACCGTATTCGCAGCAAGATCGCCTCGGTGATTCAAAGCCGTGTGCGCCGTCCGGGGCAGATCGTAGAACCGGCATCAGAAGAACCCCAATCCGCCGTCGCTGCCGCCGTAGCCGCGCGCCGGGCAGAGCATATGTCGGCCCGTGTGGAGCCGCCGATTTCGGCGCCGCGCGTTGAACCGCCGCTGACAGCCGCCCGAGTGGAACCGCCGCTGACAGCCGCCCGCCATCACCAGCCCGCGCCGCAAGCCTACGCGGAGCCGAACTATGTGGAAGGCACGCCGACCGAAACGATCCCATTGCCGCACTCGGAGCGCACCATCGCACATGTCGCGCCGCCCCAGCCGATTGCCGCTGCCCCGGCAGAACCCAAGCGCGTGGTGC